>JASLGD010000542.1 GCA_030150305.1 Caldimonas sp.
CGGGCCGACGCTCGCCTCGCTGCTCTGCTGCGGGTCGCCCTTGTCGTCGCCGGGGACGAGCTCGGGGCTGATCTGCGTCGCCAGGATCTCGTCGAGCACGGGGTCGTCGCCGCGCTCGACCGAGCCGCTCGCCGCCACCCAGCGCACGAGGTGCTTGATCAGCGTCTTCGGCACGCTCGCGTTGACGTTGTAGTGCGACATGTGGTCGCCGACGCCGTACGTGCTCCAGCCGAGCGCGAGCTCGGAGAGGTCGCCGGTGCCGACGACGAAGCCGCCGTGGAAGTTGGCGAGCCTGAACAGATGGCTCGTCCGCTCGCCGGCCTGGACGTTCTCGAACGCGATGTCGTAGACCTTCTCGCCGCGCGCGAACGGGTGCCCGATGTCCTTCAGCATCTGCAGGCAGCTCGGCTTGATGTCGATTTCCTGCGCGGTGCAGCGCACCGACGCCATCAGGCGCTTTGCCTGCTCGAGCGTGCGCGTCGTCGTCGCGAAGCCGGGCATCGTGTAGGCGAGGATGTCGCTGCGCGGCAGGCCGGCGCGGTCCATCGCGGCGGCGCAGACGAGGAGGGCGTGCGTCGAGTCGAGCCCGCCCGAGACGCCGATCACGAGCTTCTTGCCGCCGACCGCCGAGAGCCGTTGCAGCAGCGCGTTGACCTGGATGTTGTAGACCTCCATGCAGCGCTCGTCGCGCCGCGCGACGTCGGCGGGGACGTACGGGAAGCGCTCGACGGTGCGCTCGAGCGCGAGCGGGAACTCGGTCGGCACCGCAAGCGCGAACGGCACGCGGCGAAACGCGCGCACGCGATCGGCGTGCAGCTCGACCGAGGTGCCGAACGAGTTCTGCCGCATCCGCTCGCGCGAGACGCGCTCGAGGTCGACGTCGGCCGTGATGAAGTGCGAGCCGGTGACGAAGCGGTCCGACTCGGCGAGCAGGTCGCCGCTTTCGTAGATCAGCGCCTGGCCGTCCCAGCCGAGGTCGGTGGTCGACTCGCCGAGGCCGGCCGACGAATACAGGTACGCGGCGAGGCAGCGCGACGACTGCACGCTGACGAGCCGGTGACGGTAGTCGGCCTTGCCGATCGTGATGTTCGACGCCGACAGGTTGACGAGCACCGTCGCGCCGGCGAGCGCCGCGTAGCTCGACGGCGGAATCGGCACCCAGACGTCCTCGCAGATCTCGCACGCGATCTTCAGCAGCGGCAGCGACTCGGCCTCGAAGATCAGGTCGGTGCCGAACGGCACCTCGACGTCGCCGATGCGAACGGTCGTCGACGCCGCCGTGTCGGCGGCCTGGAACTGGCGCGCCTCGTAGAACTCGCCGTAGTTCGGCAAGTACGTCTTCGGCACGATGCCGAGGACGCGGCCGGCCGCGACGACCGCGGCGCAGTTGAACAGCCGGTGGTCGACGCGCAGCGGCACGCCGACGATCGCGACGGCGGCGACGTCGGCAGTCGCCGCCGCGACGCGCGCGAGCGCCGCCTCGCAGGCGTCGAGGAGCGCGCGCGGGGGCAAGAGATCGTCGCACGTGTACGCCGACCGGCCGAGCTCGGGGAAGGCGACGACGACGGCGCCGCGCGCGGCGGCCTGGCGCAGCATCGCGATCGTCTCGCCGGCGTTGAAGGCAGGGTCGGCGACGCGCATGCGCGGCACCGCGACGGCGACGCGCGCAAAGCCGTGCCGGTAGGGATTGAAGAAGTCGAGCGCCTGCAGGTCCACCGCGATCCCCGCGAGTGCCGATCATGGCACGGCGCCCGATTTCAGGCAGACCGCCTGCCCGCCGCACGTTCCGCTGCTGAGGCTGATCGACCAGCGCGAAGGCGAATTCGGCGATCGCCCGATCGCGGTCTCGTCCCCGAGCTCGTCAAGTCGCACTGGTTCCAGCACCTGCTGCACACGCACCGCGCGCGCAAGCTCCGCTCGCGTCTGCTGCGGCTCGGCCGCACGAACGTCACCGTCGTCAACGTGCCGTGGCGTCTCGAGCCGCCGAGCGCGGCCGAGGCGGAGCGCGCCGGCGAGCGTCCGGCGGCGCTGCATCCGCGCGAGACGGCGTCGCCGGATTGACGCGTCAGGCGCGGCGCGCGACGACGCGCGCGCTGTGCGCGACCGCGCCTTCGATCAGGCGGACGTTCGCCTCCGGCGTGCGGAACGCCGAGTGCGCCGAGAGCGTGACGTTGGCGAGCGTCGTCAGCACGTGGCCGGCGGGCAGCGGCTCGACCGCGAAGACGTCGAGCGCGGCGTGGCCGAGCTGCCCGGAGCGCAGCGCCGCGACCATCGCGTCGTCGTCGACGAGCGCGCCGCGCGCGGTGTTGACGAGGATCGCGCCCGGCCGCATCGCCGCGATGCGCTCGCGCGAGAGAACGCCGCGCGTCTCGTCGTTCAGCAGCAGGTGCAGCGAGACGGCGTCGCTGTCCGCGAGCAGCCGCTCGATCGCGACGAACTCGACGCCGTCGGCGTGCCGCGGCGAGCGGTTCCACGCGAGCACGCGCATGCCGATGCCGCGCGCGATGCGCGCGACCTCGGCCGCGATGCCGCCGAAGCCGATCAGGCCGAGCGTCTTTCCGGCGAGCTGGACGCCTTCGCTGCGCAGCCACGTCCCGGCGCGCATCGCGCGGTCCATCGCCGCGACGCCGCGGGCGGCGGCGAAGAGGAGCGCGATCGTGTGCTCGGCGACCGCGGTGTCGCCGTAGCCCTTGATGAGGTGCACGGCGATGCCGAGCGACGCGAGCGCTTCGGGGTCCATGTAGCTGCGCGCGCCTGTGCCGAGGAAGACGACGTCGGTGAGCCCGGCGCAGCGCGCGGCGACGTCGGTCGGCAGCGCGGTGTGGTCGATCCACGCGATCGCCGCGCCGGCGACGAGCTGCGGAATCGAGTCGGCGACGACGTCCGCCGGACCGAACGCGATCTCGAGCGCCGGCAGGCGCTCGGCGACGAGCGACTCGGCGATCGCGCGCAGCGTCGCGTTGGCGTCGACGAAGACGGCGCGCATCGCGAGCGCGATCAGGCCAGCTCGGCCATCGCTTCGCCGAGGCGGATCGGCGCACCCGGCTGCCAGCGCGGGTTGAAGCGGAGCGCCCGCTTCGGGAAGAGCAGGACGACGGTCGAGCCGAGCAGGAAGCGGCCCATCTCTTCGCCCTGCTTCAGCGTCACCGCGCGCTCGGGGTAGTGCCACTCGCGGACGCGGCGAACGCGCGGCGGGTTGACGACGCCGTGCCACACCGTCGCCATGCTGCCGACGATCGTCGCGCCGACGAGCGTCAGCACGAAGACGCCGAAGACGCTCGACTCGAAGACGCAGACGACGCGCTCGTTGCGCGCGAACAGGCGCGGCACGCCGCGCGCGGTCAGCGGGTTGACCGAGAAGAGCGCGCCCGGCACGTGGATCATCCGCACCAGCGTGCCGTCGCACGGCATGTGGATGCGGTGGTAGTCCTTCGGGCTCAGGTAGAGCGTCGCGAAGCTGCCGTCGTGGAAGCGCTCGGCGAGCGCGTGGTCGCCGCCGACGAGCGCGGTCGTCGAATAGCGGTGTCCCTTGGCCTGCAGCACCTGGTCGTGCTCGATCGCGCCGAACTGGCTGATCGTGCCGTCGACCGGGCAGACGAGGTCGGCGTGCGCGATCGGCCGCACGCCGGGCTTCAGCGCGCGCGTGAAGAAGTCGTTGAAGCTCGCGTACGCGGCCGGATCGCTCTCGACCGCCTCGCTCAGGTCGACGCCGTACTTGCGGACGAACCAGCGCACCAGGCGCGTCGTCGTCGGGCCGCCCTCGCGCGACGCGACGCGGCCGGCGAGCGCCGTCAGGCCGCGCTTGGGCAGCACGTACTGGGGCAGGACCTTGCGACGGTCGGACACGTGCGGGGGCAGAACGAGGCGCGAATTCTATCGACGCGAACCTCGCCTCGACATCGCTCGCGGGCGAGCGGCGCTCGCTATTCTTCGTCGATGCCGATCGACTTCGCCGCGCCCTCGCTCGTCGTCGCGCGCGAGCTGATCGGCGCCAGCGTCTTCGTCGACGGCGTCGGCGGCACGATCGTCGAGACCGAGGCGTACGACGAGACCGATCCGGCGTCGCACACCTACGCCGGCCGCACGGCGAGGAACGCCGTGATGTTCGGGCCGCCCGGCCGCGCCTACGTCTACCGCTCGTACGGCATCCACTGGTGCCTCAACTTCGTCTGCATGCCGCCCGGGCACGGCGCCGGGGTGCTGATCCGCGCGCTGCAGCCGACCGCCGGCCTCGCGGCGATGCGCGAGCGCCGCGGCGTCGCCGACGAGCGGCTCTCGCGGCGATGCGCGAGCGCCGCGGCGTCGCCGACGAGCGGCTGCTCTGCTCCGGGCCCGGGCGGCTGTGCCAGGCGCTCGGCGTCACCGGCGCGCTCGACGGCATGCGCCTCGATCGCAAGCCGTTTCGCGTCGTCGCGCGCGGCGACGATCCGGTCGTCGTTCACGCCGGCGTGCGGATCGGCATCACGAAGTCGCGCGAGCTGCCGTGGCGGTTCGTCTTCGCCGGCTCGCCGTATCTGAGCAAGCCGATGGCGGCGGCGGCGCGCAGCGACACTCGACCGGCGGCGCGCGTCAGCGACACGAC
This sequence comes from Caldimonas sp., assembly GCA_030150305.1. Classification (GTDB taxonomy): domain Bacteria; phylum Pseudomonadota; class Gammaproteobacteria; order Burkholderiales; family Burkholderiaceae_C; genus Schlegelella_A. The sequence goes on from JASLGD010000542.1 coordinate 4,583, forward strand.
GCGCGCAGCGAAGCCCGCGTCGGCGCGAGCGCGTCGGCGCTGAGGCCGAACGCCGCGATGCGCGCCGGCAGCGGCTCGCCGCGCACGAGCGCGGCGCACGCTTCGCCCATCGCCGCCGCGGTCTGGATGCCGTAGCCGCCCTGCGCGGCGAGCCAGAAGAATCCGGGCGCGTCGTCGGCGAAGCCACCGACGAGATCGCCGTCGGCGACGAACGAGCGCAGCCCCGCCCACGTCCGTCGCGGCCGCACCGCGAGCGTCGTCGCCGCCTCGATGCGGTCGATCGCGAGCGCGATGTCGAGCTCCTCGGGCTGGACATCCTGCGGCTCGACGGGGTCGGCGTTCGCCGGCGAGCCGAGCAGCATCCCGGCATCGGGCTTGACGTACCACGAATCGCCGAGGCCGCCGAACATCGGCCAGCGCGACGCGTCGACTCCAGCGGGAGGCGTGAAGGTGAAGATGCTGCGCCGCTTCGGAACGAGCCCGATCGGTCGCACGCCGGCGAGCGCAGCGACGCGGTCGCACCATGCCCCCGCCGCGTCGACGACGATCGCGGCCTCGTAGCGGACGCCGCCGGCGTCGACGCACCAGACGCCGCGGCGCTCGTCGCGCGCGATCGCGGTCACCTCGGCGTCGGCGACGACGCGCCCGCCGCTCCTGCGCACGCCGCGCAGGAACGCGTGGTGCAGGCGGTGGACGTCGATGTCCGCGGCGTCGGGCTCGTGCACGGCGCCGAGCACGGCGTCTTCGCGCAGCACGGGAACGAGCGCGAGCGCTGCGCTCGCGTCGAGCAGCTCGCCGCGCGCGCTGGTGTCGCGCAGCACGCGCCACGCGTCGGCGAGCGCGGCGTCCTCGCCCGGCGCGGCGACGAGCAGCGCGCCGCGCGGCGACAGGATCGGGCCGTCGACGAAGCCGGCGGGCGGCGCATCGAGAAAGGCGCGGCTCGCGAGCGTCAGCGCGCGCACCTGCGGCGTGCCGTAGCTTTCGAAGAAGAGCGCCGCCGATCGTCCGGTCGAGTGATAGCCCGGCTGGCTCTCGCGCTCGAGCAGCACGGTGCGGCGATGCGGCGCGAGGAAGTGGCCGAGCGAAGCGCCGGCGATGCCGGCGCCGACGACGACGACGTCCGCCGAGACGGTCGGGTCCATCGCCGGATTGTGGTCCGCCGGCACGCGCCGACCGCGCGCGGCGATCTTCTGGTTGAATCGCGCATGGTTCGCGCACCGATGCCATGACCAGCGTGCCGACGTCGGCGCAGTGCTGCATCGCGGGCGGCGGCCCCGCCGGGATGGTGCTCGGCATGTTGCTCGCGCGCGCCGGCGTGCGCACGGTCGTTCTCGAGAAGCACGGCGACTTCCTGCGCGACTTCCGCGGCGACACGGTCCATCCGTCGACGCTGCGCGTCATCGACGAGCTCGGGCTGCTCGATGCGTTCCTCGCGCGGCCGCACCAGAAGCTCGAGCGAATCGGCGGCTGGTTCGGCAACGAGCACGTGCAGCTCGGCGACTTCACCGGGCTGCCCGCGCGCTACGCGTTCATCGCGATGATGCCGCAGTGGGAGTTCCTCGACTTCATCGCCGAGCACGCGAAGCGGCTGCCGGCGTTCACGCTGTGCATGCGCGCCGAGGCGACGGGTCTGATCGAGGAGGGCGGCCGCGTCGTCGGCGTGCGCGGCCGTGGCGACGACGGCGAGTTCGCCGTTCGCGCCGACTGCACGGTCGCGTGCGACGGCCGCCATTCGACGCTGCGCGCCGCCGCGGGTCTTCCGGTCGCCGACCTCGGCGCGCCGATCGACGTCCTCTGGTTTCGCGTCGCGCGCGATCCGGCCGAGACCGACAGCAGCCTGGCGCGGATCGCGCCCGGCCACTTCGTCGTCACGATCGACCGCGGCGACTATTGGCAGTGCGCGTTCGTCATCGCCAAGGGCGGCGCCGATGCGCTCCGGCAGCGCCCGCTCGCCGAGTTCCGCGCCCAGGTGACGGCGGCCGCGCCGATCCTCGCTGCGCACATCGACGAAGGCGTGCGCTCGTGGGACGACGTCAAGCTGCTGACGGTCGCGGTCGACCGGCTGACACGGTGGTCGCAACCGGGCCTGCTCTGCATCGGCGATGCCGCGCACGCGATGTCGCCGATCGGCGGCGTCGGCATCAACCTCGCCGTCCAGGACGCGGTGGCGACGGCCAACCTGCTCGCCGGAAAGCTGCGCGCCGGCACCGTCAGCGACGCCGACCTCGAGGCGGTGCAGCGCCGACGCCTGTGGCCGACCAAGGCGACGCAGGCGGCGCAGCTCGCGATCCAGGACAACGTGCTCGTCCCGGTGATGAGCGGCGGCGACGCCAAGCTCGAGGTGCCGCTGCCGATGCGCATCGTCACCGCGCTGCCGATGCTGCAGCGCGCGCTCGCGCGCCTGCTCGGGATGGGCGTGCGGCCGGAGCACGTGCATTCCCCGGCGCTCGCGTGAACGCCGCCTCGCCATCGCCCGGCCGCGCCGGCGGCAAGTGCCTCTGCGGCGCCGTCGCCTTCGTCGCGACCCTGCCGTCGCGCTGGGTCGCGCACTGCCACTGCACGCGCTGCCGACGCGCGCACGGCGCCGCGTTCGTCACCTTCGTCGGCCTCGACGCCGAACGCGTCGAGCTGCGCGACGACGATCGCCAGCTGACGTGGTACGGCGCCGAGACCGGCGGCGAGCGCGGCTTTTGCGCGCGCTGCGGCAGCACGCTCTTCTTTCGTTCGCCGCGCTGGCCCGGCGAGCTGCACGCGGTGCTCGCGAACTTCGACGATCCCGTCGATCGCGCGCCGCAGGCGCACGCGTACTGGGACACCCACGTCGACTGGGTGAGCGTCGTCGACACGCTGCCGAAGAAGCCCGATCCGGACGCCGCGAGCGCGTGACCCGCGACGGCCGCGGCGCCGTCAGTCGTCGTCGGAGTCGCCGCCGGCGTCGTTCACGGCCTCGATGCTCTCGCGCGGAGCGCTCGCGTCTTCGTCGAAGTCGTCGGGAGTGTCGGGGTGCGGATCGACGTCGCGGACGTGCTCTTCGTCGCTGCCCGTGTCGTCGCGGTCCGAGCTCGGCGCGCCGACGTCGCTGTCGTCGCTCGCGCTCTCGGGCGCGGATTCCGGCGCGGCCGCGGGCGGCGGCGGTGCGTTCGCTTCGGGATGGCGGCCCATCGTTCCCGCAGAGCAATCGCCGTACCTCCGCCGCGCTCGGCGATCGCGGCCGGGCACGGCGTCGTCGTTCGCTGACGTCGAGAGTGGTCCGCCTCCGACTGCGCGGCCGACGCACCGCCTTGACCATGCGCGAGTCGCCGCGACTCCCGCATCTCGTGAAGACCGTCTTCGTCATCGACCGCACCCAGGACTGGCCGTTCGAGCTTCCCGGCTCGAGCGTCGTCACCGCACGCAGCTATCTCGCCGACGCCGCCGGCGGCGCGGGCGGCGACGCGCAGGTCATCAACCTCTGCCGCTCCGACCGCTATCAGGGCCGCGGCTACTACGTGTCGCTGCTCGCCGAAGCGCGCGGCCACCGGCCGCTGCCCGACGTCAAGACGGTCGAGGACCTCAAGTCCGACGAGCAGGTCGCGACCGTCGCGCAGGCAGTCGACGCGCTCGCCAACGAGACGCTGCACCACGACGAAAGCGATCGCTTCGAGCTCGACGCCTACTTCGGTCGCGACCCGGCCGAGCGCCACCAGCCGCTCGCCGAACGCTTGTTCGCGCACGTCCGCGCGCCGCTCCTGCGCACCCGCTTTCGCCGCGACGGCCCGCGCTGGACGCTCGAGAAGATCGCCGCGATCGGCGTCGCCGACGTGCCGGCGCAGCACCGCGCGTTCCTGCTCGAAGCCGCCAAGGCGTTCGTCACCGGTGGCGAGGCTTCGCGCGATCCGCGCGAGCGCACCGCCGACGCCAAGCCGAAGGTGGCGATCCTGTGGGACGAAGCCGAGGAGCACAAGCCGTCGAACGAGCAGGCCCTGCGCAACTTCGTCGACACCGCGCCGTCGGTCGGGCTCGTCGCCGAGGTGATCGGGCCCGACGCGCTCGAGCGGCTGGCCGAGTTCGACGGCCTCCTCATCCGCTGCGGCACCGACGTCGCCGGCTATTCGTACGAGTTCGCGCGCCGCGCCGAGTCGCTCGGCATGCCGGTCGTCGACGACCCGGACTCGATCCTCAAGTGCACGAACAAGGTCTACCTGCGCGAGCTGATGAGCCGCCATGGCATCCCCGAGCCGAAGACGCTGGTCGTCCACCGCGAGAACCTCGACCAGGTGATCCCGACGCTCGGCCTGCCGTGCGTGCTGAAGCTTCCGGACAGCGGCTTCGGCCTCGACGTCCTCAAGATCGAGGCCGAGGACCAGCTCGAGAGCAAGGCGGCGAAGTTCTTCGCGATCTCCGAGCTGCTGATCGCGCAGGAGTGGCTGCCGACCGGATTCGACTGGCGCATCGGCGTCTACGACCGCAGGCCGCTCTTCGCCTGCAAGTACTTCATGGCGCCCGGCCACTGGAAGGTCAACAAGATCGAGCCGGGGCAGGAGACCGTGGAGGGCGAGACCGTCGCGTACGCGATCGGCGAAGTGCCGGAGATCGTCGTCAACACGGCAGTGCGCGCCGCCAACCTGATCGGTCGCGGCCTCTACGGCGTCGACCTCAAGCAGGTCGACGACCGCTGCTACCTGATCGAGGTCAACGACAACCCGAACATCGACGCCGGCAACGAGGACCAGGTCCTCGGCAGCGCGCTCTACCGCGAGATCCTCGGCGTCTACGCACGGCGCATCGCCGAGCGGCGCGGCGTCGCGAGCCGCTGACGCGCCCGCCGTCGGACGCCCGCCGGCAGCGCGAAGGCGCGCCGGCCGCCTCGTCTTGCTCCACACTCGGCGGATCGAACGACAAGGAGGTCCGCCGTGAACCAAGCCCGCCCCGATCTCGCGCGATACACGCTCGGCGTGCTGACGCTGGTCACGCTCATCGTCGCGTCGCTGTGGACGCTGCGACCGTTCCTCGGCGCGACGATCTGGGCGGCGATGCTGGTCGTCGCGACCTGGCCGGCGCTGCTCTGGTTCCAGGGCAGGCTCTGGGGCAAGCGCAGCCTGGCGGTGACCGCGATGGTCGTCATCCTGCTGCTGCTCTTCGTGCTGCCGGTCACCGCGGCGATCACGACCATCGCGTCGCACACCGACGACGCGATCGCCGCGGTCAAGTCGCTCACCGCGTCGGGGCTGCCGGCGCTGCCCGACTGGTTCGCGAAGATCCCGTACGTCGGCCCGAAAGCGGTCGGGATGTGGAACGACCTGCTCGCGTCGGGCGTCGCCGGGCTGCAGGAGAAGGTCGCGCCGTACGCGCGCGACGTCGGCGCTTGGCTGGTCGCGCAAGCCGGCGTCGTCGGCGCGCTGACGCTGCAGTTCCTGCTCACCGTCGTCGTCGCTGCCGTCATGTATGCGCAGGGCGAGGTCGCCGCCGACAAGGTCCGGCACTTCGGTTACCGCCTCGGCGGAAAGCGGGGCGAAGACGCGATGGTCCTCGCCGGCAAGGCGATCCGCAGCGTCGCGCTCGGCGTCGGCGTCACCGCGATCGTCCAGTCGGTGCTCGGCGGCATCGGCCTCGCGATCGCCGGCGTCCCGTTCGCCGCGCTGCTGACCGCGGTGATGTTCATCCTCTGCATCGTCCAGGTCGGACCGATCATCGTGCTGCTGCCGGCGACGATCTGGGTCTTCTACAACGGCTCGACCGGATGGGGAGTCTTCATGGCGATCTGGACGCTCGTCGTCGGCGCGCTCGACAACGTGCTGCGGCCGGTGCTGATCAGGCGCGGCGCCGACCTGCCGCTGCTGCTGATCTTCGCCGGCGTGATCGGCGGCCTGCTCGGCTTCGGCCTGGTCGGCATCTTCGTCGGCCCGGTGATCCTCGCGGTCTCGTACACGCTGATCGACGCCTGGATCGAGACGGAGCCCGACAGCAGCTCGCTTCGCCTTCCCGCCGACTTGCGGCCGCCGCCGAGCCCGATCGCCGCGAGCTCGATCGCAGGCGGCGCGTCGGCGTCGTGAGCACGGCGAGTGCGCGCACCGGCGCCGAACGCATTGCCGCGCGGCGCACGATCCGCCTCGGCGCCGGCGCCGGCTACTCGGGCGATCGGATCGAGCCCGCGCTCGAGCTCGTCGAGCACGGCGACATCGACGTCCTCGTCTTCGAGTGTCTGGCCGAGCGCACGATCGCGCTTGCGCAGCAGGCGCGCCGGCGCGATCCCGAGGGCGGCTTCGATCCCCTGCTCGAGGCGCGCATGCGCGCGGTGCTCGGTGCCGCGGTCGCGCGCCGCGTTCGCATCGGCACCAACATGGCCGCTGCGAACCCGCTCGCCGCGGCGCGCCGCACGGCGGCGATCGCGCGCGAGCTCGGGCTCGGGCCGCTGCGCGTCGCCGCGGTGCTCGGCGACGACGTCCTCGCGCACGTCGTCGCCGGCGACTACCGCTTCGAGGAATCGGGCGCGCCGGTGCGCGAGCTCGGCGATCGCCTGCTCTCGGCGAACGCGTATCTCGGCATCGCGCCGATCTGCGCGGCGCTGCGCGGCGGCGCCGACGTCGTCATCACCGGCCGCGCCGCCGACCCGGCGCTCTTCCTCGCGCCGCTCGTCGCTGCGTTCGGCTGGCCGCTCGACGATTGGACGCTGCTCGGGCAGGGCACCGTCGTCGGCCATCTGCTCGAGTGCGCCGGTCAGGTCAGCGGCGGCTACTTCGCCGACCCGGGCCCGAAGGACGTGCCGCAACTGGCGCGGCTCGGCTTTCCGATCGGCGAAGTCGCGGCCGACGGCGATCTCGTCGTCACCAAGGTCGAAGGCTCGGGAGGCCGGGTGAGCGCGGCGACGTGCAAGGAGCAGCTGCTCTACGAGATCCACGACCCGGCGCGTTATCTGCAGCCCGACGTCGTCGCCGACTTCTCGCGCGTTCGCATCGACGAGGTCGGCCCGGATCGCGTTCGCGTCGTCGGCGGCCGCGGCAGCGCGCCGACCGGGCTGCTCAAGGTGTCGGTCGGCTACGTCGACGGCTATGTCGGCGAGGGCCAGATCTCGTACGCCGGTGCCGGAGCGCGCGCGCGTGCCGAGCTCGCGCTCGCGATCGTCCGCGAGCGGCTGCGCATCGCCGGCGTGCAGACGAGCGAGACGCGCTTCGACCTGCTTGGCGTCGATGCGCTGCACGGCGCCGCGCTCGCGCGCGGCGGCGAGCCGTACGAGGTGCGCGTTCGCGTCGCCGGTCGCGCGCCGTCGCTCGCCGAAGCGACGCGCATCGGCAACGAGGTCGAGACGCTCTACACCAACGGTCCTGCCGGCGGCGGCGGTGCGTTCAAGCAGGCGCGCGAGGTCGTCGCGGTGCAGTCGGTCCTCGTTCCCGCGACGACGGTGCGGCCGTCGGTCGAGATCGTCGAGGTCGCCGCGTGAAGCTGCGCGGGCTCGCGCATTCGCGCGCCGGCGACAAGGGCGACACGTCGAACCTGTCGCTGATCGCGTACGACGCGCGCCACTACGACCATCTGCGCCGGCACGTGACCGCGGCCGCGGTGCGCGCGCACCTCGCCGGCATCGTCGCCGGCGAGGTCGTGCGCTACGAGCTGCCGCAGCTGGCCGCGTTCAACTTCGTCCTCGCGCGTGCGCTCGGCGGCGGCGTCACGCGTTCGCTCGCCGTCGACGCGCACGGCAAGTCGCTCAGCTCGGCGCTGCTCGAGCTCGAGATTCCCGCCCCCGACGACGACCGCGCTGCCGCCGGGTCCTGAGCTCGACGCTTCCCGTCCTCCACTCCCGCAAGGAAAAGATCGCCATGCCACCGCCTCCACCGCATCTCGACGCCGGCCGCCGCGCCTTCGTCGCCGCCGTCGCGCTCGTCGGGCTCGCCGCACCCCACCCGTCGCTCGCGCAGACGTATCCGGCCAGGCCGATCACCTTCGTCGTTCCGTTCGCCGCCGGCAGCGCGACCGACCAGCTCGCGCGTGCGCTCGGCCAGTCGATCACCGAGCAGACGAAGCAGACCGTGATCGTCGACAACAAGGCGGGGGCGAGCGGAATGCTCGCCGCGCAGCAGGCGGCGCGCGCTGCGCCCGACGGCTACACGGTGCTGATCACGACCAACACGACGCACGCCGCCAACGAGCACCTCTACAAGAAGCTGTCGTACGACCCGGTCAAGGACTTCGTTCCCGTGACCGGGCTCGGCCAGGGCGGCCAGGTCCTCGTCGTTCGCGCCGATTCGCCCTACAAGTCCGTCGCCGACCTCGTCGCCGACGCGAAGAAGCGTCCGGGCAAGCTCTCGTTCGGCAGCGGCAGCTCGTCGAGCCGCGTCGCCGGCGAGATGTTCAAGCAGCTGACGCACACCGAGATCCTGCACGTGCCGTACAAGAGCAATCCGAACGCGGTCACCGACCTGCTCGGCGGCCAGATCGACTTCATGATCACCGACACCGCGACCGGCGTGCCGCAGATCAAGGGCGGCAAGCTCCGCGGCCTCGGCGTGTCGACGACCAAGCGCAACCCCATGCTGCCCGACGTGCCGACGCTCGACGAGGCCGGCGTCAAGGGTTACGACATGGGCTACTGGTTCGCTGCCTACGTGCCCGCGGGCACGCCGGCGCCGGTCGTCAGCCGCCTGCACGACCTGCTCGCCACCGGGACGAGGAGCGCTGGCGCGAAGACCTTCTTCGAAAGCACCGGTTCCGATCCGTGGACGACGACGCCCGACGAGCTGGCCAAGTTCCAAAGCGCCGACGCCCAGAAGTGGGGCCGCGTCATCAAGGCGGCCGGAATCGAGCCCGAGTGACTGGCCTGGCCAGTCCGATTTCGCCTGCAGCTGACTACATCCGACCAAGGAGACGTTCCATGAAAGCCTTAACCGCAATCGCGACTGCCCTCGCCGCCCTGACTTGGGTCCCCACCGCCCACGCCCAGTTCTCCGGACCGCTGGCGCCGGCGACGTGGACGGTAT
>JASLGD010000552.1 GCA_030150305.1 Caldimonas sp.
CCGGGCTTGAAGATCGCGGTGCCGAGCGCGAGGACGAGGCAGCCGATCGTGAACGGCCAGAACTCGCGCTGCGTCGCCATCAGCAGGTAGCCGGCGACCTTGATCGCGATCGAGACCGCGATCGTCCGCTTGTAGCCGTAGCGGTCGGCGAAGCCGCCCGAGAAGATCGGCACGCCGGTCTGCACCAGCGCCCAGAGCATGAAGATGAAGCCCTTCTGGCTCTGCGTGAAGTGCAGGCCGTGGATCTCGTCGGCCTGCGCGATGTAGATCGGGATGACGACGCGCACGCCGTAGTAGGCGAGGCGCTCGAACATCTCCATGACGTTGAGCATCCAGAACGCGCGCGGCAGCGCGCGCAGCTGCTCGGCCATCGTCTGCTGCCGGGCCGGCAGCGCCTCCACGGTCGTCGACATCGGATCTCCTCGGCCGCGGGCGGCGAGTCTACGCCGCGGCCGGCGGCCATCCGGGCTAGCCCGATGCAGCGCGGCGCGCCCGCCACCTACGATCACAGCCCAGACTCCGAGGAGAGATTCGTGACGATCCGCTTCCCCCGCCTGCCTGTCGCCGCGCTCGCCGCCTGCGCCGTCGCCCTCGCGTCGCCGTCGTTCGCGCAGGTGAAGGTCGGCGTCACGCTGTCGACCACCGGGCCGGCGGTTTCGCTCGGCATCCCCGAGAAGAACACGATCGCGCTGCTGCCCAAGAGCATCGCCGGCAAGTCGGTCGAGTACGTCGTCCTCGACGATGCCAGCGACTCGAGCGCTGCGGTCGTCAACACGAGAAAGCTCATCAGCGAGAGCAAGGTCGACGTCATCATCGGCTCGACGACGACGCCCAACACGCTCGCGATGATCGACGTCGTCGCCGAGGGCGAGACGCCGGTGATCTCGCTCGCCTCGTCGGCGCGGATCATCGAGCCGATGTCGGCGAAGAAGGCGTGGATGTTCAAGACGCCGCAGACCGACACGATGATGGTGCTCGCGATCCTCGAGCACGCCGCGCGGGCGGGCATCAAGACCATGGGCTACATCGGCTTCAACGACGCGCTCGGCGAGGCGTTCTATGCCGAGTTCGAGAAGTTCGCCGACTCGCGCAAGATCAGGATCGTCGCCAGCGAGCGCTACGCGCCGCGCGACACCAGCGTCACCGGGCAGGTCATCAAGATCGTCGGCGCCAATCCGGACATGGTCGTGATCGGCGCCTCGGGGACCCCGGCGGTGCTGCCGGCGAAGGCGCTCGCCGAGCGCGGCTACAAGGGCCGGATCTACTTCAACCATGGCGTCGCCAACAACGACTTCCTGCGCGTCGGCGGCAAGGACGTCGAGGGCGCGTACGTGCCGACGAGCCCGGTCGTCGTCGCCGACACGCTGCCCGCCGACCACCCGGCGCGGGCGCAGGCGCTCGACTACAAGAAGCGCTACGAGGCGGCGTACGGCGCCGGCACCGTCTCGGCGTTCGGCTCGTACACGTGGGACGCCTGGCTCGAGCTCGCGCAGGCGATCCCTGTCGCGCAGAAGAAGGCGAGCCCCGGGACGGTCGAGTTCCGGCGCGCGCTGCGCGACGCGCTCGAGGAGATCCGCGACCTGCACGTGAGCAACGGCGTCGTCAACATGTCGAAGAACGACCACCTCGGACTCGACCAGCGCGCGCGCGTGATCGTGAAGATCGTCGACAACAAGTGGAAGCTCGACTGAGCGCCACGTTTCGCGCGGCGGGGCACGCCGCGCCTGCGACCGACGAGGGCCTCGACGGCAGCCGCCGAGGCCCTCGCGCCGCTGGCGGCTACTGCGGCTGGACGCCGGTGAAGTAGGTCACGACGTACGCGCGCACGGTGCCGTCGGCCTGCGGCACGCCCGAGACCTGCACCCGCGCACCCGCCTGCAGCCCGGCGGTGAACGCGGCGAGCCCGGCGGCGCTGGTGAGATCCTGCGGCGACACCGTGACGATGCCGGCACTGCGGTCGACTTGATACGCGAGGGTCGCCGAGCCGGCTGTCGTGCTGAAGTCGACCGTGACGGGCGTCGTGCCGCCGACGGCGTTGACGGTGAACGCGTTCGCGCCCGCTGCGACGCCGCTCGCGACCGTCGTGCGCGGAAGCGGAGTCGGCAAGAGGATCGCGTTGCGCGCCGCCCAGCCGGCCGGCTGCGCCGGGTCGCCCCAGGTCGCGTACGAGATCGCTCGCGGGGTGTACGCGCCCGCCGTGCCGCCGAAGCCGATCGCACCGCCGGACGCGGCCGCGAAGCTCGCGCCGGCGCCGGCCCCGCTCGTCACGAGCGTCGGATACGCGAACTCCCAGTACTTGAAGCCGGCGATCGCGTTGCCGGTGATCGGGTCCGAGCCGTTCGGCGTCGCCGGGTCGATCTCGGGCAGCGCAACCGAGTAGGCGTCGGCGAGGGTCGCGAACACGTTCGACAGCGTGAAGCCGCTCGCCGACGCCGCGGTGATGCGCCCCTCGTACGGTGCCGATTCGATGTCGACCGCAGCGGCGACCATCGGCACCGCCAAGGCATCGACCGGCGTCACGTGGACCTTGAAGCCGCGCATCAGGTCGTGCGCGGTGAGAAAGCCCGGGCCGCTGCCGATCGGCGTCACGTCGGCGGCGCTGCCCGGGGCGCGGAAGAAGAACTGGGTGTTGCCGTCGACGGCGAGACGGACCGGCCGGCCGTCGGCGTTGTCGACGGTGAAGCCGGTGCCGCCGGCGCTGTCGACGTGGACGACGTGGCCCTCGGGGCTCACGAACACGGTGTTGAAGCTCGCCGACGCGAACACGCGCGTCGCGACCAGCGTGCC
>JASLGD010000568.1 GCA_030150305.1 Caldimonas sp.
AGCTGATCGTCTGGGACAACCGCAGCGTGATGCACCGGGCGACCGAGTACGACCCGCACAGCGAGCGGCGCGTCGTGCGCCGCTGCACCGTGCTCGGCGACGAGCCGGTCGGCATCGACGGCAAGCCCTGACCGCCGACGCCGCGATCAGTCGGCGATCGCGCGATAGCCCCAGTAGCTGAGCGCAGCGACGCCGACCATCCACGCGACGGCCAGCGTTCGTCGCGACCACTTCGGCAGCTTGCGCCACAGCTTCAGCGCCGGAGCGAACCAGCGCCGCAGGCGCACCTCGGCTCCGTCCATGATCTTGGCGCCGCGCATCGACCCCTGCGCGAGCAGCGCGATGCCGAGCAGGATCACGAGCTCGCTCGGGATCACCGGGATCGGATAGGTCAGGATTCCGGCCGCGATGACGCCGATCCCGCCGACGTTGAACGCGACGTTGAGCCAGCGGGCATGGCGCTTTTGCTGACGCTTGCGATACAGGCGCTGGAAGCGCTCGCCGGCTCTGGCCTTCTCGAGCTCGCGCAGGGTCTCTTTCGGGCCGCTCACGCGTCCGACGATACTGGCGGCACATGAACCCTCTCGCCGCCGAGGTGCAACGCCGCCGCACCTTCGCCATCATCTCGCACCCCGACGCCGGCAAGACGACGCTGACCGAAAAGCTGCTGCTCTTTTCCGGCGCGATCCAGATCGCCGGCTCGGTGAAGGCGCGCAAGGCCTCGCGCCACGCCACCTCGGACTGGATGGAGATCGAGAAGCAGCGCGGCATCTCGGTCGCCTCGTCGGTGATGCAGATGGAGTACCGCGGCGCGGTCATCAACCTGCTCGACACGCCGGGCCACCAGGACTTCTCCGAGGACACTTACCGCGTGCTCACCGCGGTCGACGCCGCGCTGATGGTGATCGACGCCGGCAACGGCGTCGAGCCGCAGACGCGCCGGCTGCTGCAGGTCTGCCGTGCCCGCAGCACGCCGATCCTCACCTTCGTCAACAAGATGGACCGCGAGGTGCAGGAGCCGCTCGCGCTGATGGACGAAATCGAGCGCGAGCTCGGCATGAGCGTCGTCCCGTTCACGTGGCCGGTCGGCATGGGCAAGCGCTTCCACGGCGTGATGGACCTGCGCGCCAAGCAGATGCGCGTCTTCGTTCCCGGCGAGGACCGCAAGAGCGGCGACGACGAAATCATCGCGGGCCTCGACGACCCGGCGTACGCCGAGCGCTTCGGCGACGAGTACACCCATGCGCGCAACGACATCGAGCTGCTGCACGCCGCGGCGCCCGCGTTCGACGAGGCGGAGTTCCTCGCCGGCCGGCAGACGCCGATGTTCTTCGGCTCGGCGATCAACAACTTCGGCGTCCGCGAAGTGCTCGACGCGCTCGTCGACCTCGCGCCGCCGCCGGGCGAGCGCGCCGCGCTGCAGAGGACGGTCGAGCCCGACGAACCGAAGTTCAGCGGCGTCGTGTTCAAGATCCAGGCCAACATGGACCCGGCGCATCGCGACCGGATCGCGTTCGTGCGCGTCGCCTCGGGCCACTTCGAGCGCGGCATGCGGCTGAAGGTCGTCCGCTCGGGCAAGGAGCTGCGACCGAACACGGTCGTCAGCTTCCTCTCGCAGCGCCGCGAGCTGCTCGACGAGGCGTTCGCCGGTGACATCATCGGCATCCCGAACCACGGCGTGCTGCAGCTCGCCGACACGCTGACCGAAGGCGAGGAGCTGCAGTACACCGGGCTGCCGTTCTTCGCGCCGGAGATGTTCCGCACCGTCGAGGTCGCCGACCCGCTGCGCACGAAGCAGCTGCGCGCCGGGCTGACGCAGCTCGGCGAGGAAGGCGCGATCCAGGTCTTTCGCCCGGTCGCCGGCTCGGTGCTGCTGCTCGGCGCGGTCGGCCAGCTGCAGTTCGAGGTCGTCGCGCATCGCCTCGAGCACGAGTACGGCGTCAAGGCGCGGATCCAGCCGAGCCGCTTTCAGGTCGCGCGCTGGGTGACGTGCGATCCCGAAGACGGCGGCGAGAAGGAGCTGCAGCGCTTCATCGACGCCAACCAGCACCGCGTCGCCTACGACGCCGTCGACGCGCCGACGGTGCTCGTCGAGTACGCGCCCGAGCTGCGCGCGATCGAGAGCAACTGGCCGAAGATCAGGTTCCACGCGCTGCGCGAGCACGCGGGCCTGGTCTTTCAGCGGCAGCTCGACGGCTGAGCTCGCCTCCCGGCGCTCCCGAGGGACGCCTGACCGACTCCGTCAGTCGTGGCCGCGATGGCCGTCGCCGTGGCCGTGGCCGTGGTCCTTGTCCCAGCCCTTGTGCTTGCCGTGGTCGTGGTCGTGCTCGTGCTCCCAGCGCTCGCGGACCCAGTCTTCGCGGACGAAGTAAACCGGCTGGCCGCAGGCGTGGTACTGGCCGCAGTAGCGCTTCCAGTTGTGCTGGTGCTTCTCGGGAACGTACAGGTACACCGGCTGCTGCTGCACGACGACGCGCGGCGGCGTGACGATCACCGGCTCCGGGTGCCAGAGCGCCGGCGCCGGCACGTCGCCGATCGTGACGCGGCCGTAGACGCCGGGCTGGTTGATGCCGATCGAGACGCTCGTCTGCGCGGCAGTGCTGCCGGCGGCGAGGGCGAGGGCGAAGGCGAGAATGGTCTTCATGGTGCGGTCCGCGAACGAGGGTGCCAAGGTAACGCGCAAGCGCGCGACGCGGCAGGCGCAGATGTCGCACGCCGCGGCGCCGTTGCCAGCCGTTACGCATGGGGACGTCCTCCGCGATCCGCGGTCGCCCCGATGGACGTGACCGCGCCCGCGGCGCGCAGCCGCTTCTCGCTTTGGCTCGACCTCATTCGCTGGGACCGGCCGGCGGGAACGCTGCTTCTGCTCTGGCCGACGCTGTCGGCGCTCTGGATCGCCGCCGACGGCTTTCCGGGGTGGCACCTGCTCGCGGTGTTCGTCGTCGGCACGTTCCTGATGCGCAGCGCCGGCTGCGCCGCCAACGACGTCGCCGATCGAGACTTCGACCGCCACGTCAAGCGCACCGCGGCGCGCCCGGTGACCGCCGGCGCGATCGGCGTCGGCGAAGCACTCACGCTCGGCGCCGTCCTTGCCGCAGGCGCGTTCGCGCTGGCGCTGACGACCAACCCGGCGACGATCGCGTGGAGCGTCGTCGCGCTCGCGATCGCGCTCGTCTATCCGCTCAGCAAGCGCGTCTTCGCGATGCCGCAGGCGGTGCTCGGCGTCGCCTTCAGCTTCGGCATTCCGATGGCGTTCGCCGCGGTGCGCGGCGCGGGCGCGTGGTCGCTGCACGCGGCGCTCGAAGCGGTGCCGGCGCTCGCCTGGGGACTGCTCGTCGGCAACCTCTTCTGGGTGCTCGCCTACGACACCGAGTACGCGATGGTCGATCGCGACGACGACCTCAGGATCGGCATCAAGACGTCGGCGATCACGTTCGGGCGCTTCGACGTCGCCGCGGTGATGGCGTCGTACGCCGCGTATCTGTGCATCTGGTCGGTGATCGGTGCGCGGCTCGGCTACCGCTGGCCGTATTTCGCCGGCATCGCCGCGGCAACGGCGATCGCGTGCTGGCACTACACGCTGATCCGCGGACGAACGCGCGAAGGGTGCTTTCGCGCGTTTCGCGTCAACCACTGGCTCGGCTTCGCCGTCTTCGCCGGCGTCGTCGCGCAGTTCGCGCTGCGCTGAGGCGGACGCGCGGCGGCGTTCTGCGCGTCAGCGCATCGCGCGCAGCGTGTCGGCGAGCGCCTCGACGGCAAGGTCGATGTGGCTGCTCTCCACGATCAACGGCGGCGCGAAGCGCACGACCGTGCCGTGCGTGTCCTTGCTGAGGACACCGCGCGCGAGCAGCCCCTCGCAGACCGCGCGCGCAGTGGCCGCGCGGGGGTCGATCTCGACGCCGATCAACAGGCCCTTGCCGCGCACCTCGACGATCGCCGGATCGTCGATCGCGCGCAGCTTGGCGAGCAGCTCGTCGCCGCGAACGCGGGCGCGCTCCGACAGCCCCTCGCGAACGAGCAGGTCGAGCGCGGCGATGCCGACCGCCGCCGCGAGCGGATTGCCGCCGAACGTGCTGCCGTGGTCGCCCGGATGAAAGACGGCCATCACCGCGTCGGTCGCGAGGAACGCGCTCACCGGCACGAGGCCGCCGCCGAGCGCCTTGCCGAGGACGAGCCCGTCGGGGCGGATGCCTTCGTGGTCGCACGCCAGCAGCGCGCCGGTGCGGCCGAGCCCGGTCTGCACCTCGTCGCAAATGAGCAGGATGCCGTGCTTCGTGCAGATCTCGCGCGCGCGCTTCAGGTAGCCGGCGGGCGGCACGATGATCCCGGCTTCGCCTTGCACGGGCTCGACCAGGAACGCCGCGGTGTCGGGCGTGATCGCGCGCTCGAGCGCGTCGGCATCGCCGAACGGCACGCTGACGAATCCCGGCGCGAACGGGCCGAAGCCGTCGCGGTACTGCGGCTCGCTCGAGAAGCCGACGATCGTCGTCGTGCGGCCGGCGAAGTTGCCGGCGGCGACGATGATCTGGGCGCGGCCTTCGGCGATGCCCTTGACCTTGTAGCCCCACTTGCGCGCCGCCTTGACTGCGGTCTCGACCGCCTCGGCGCCAGTGTTCATCGGCAGCGCCTTGGCCATCCCCGTCGTCTCGCACACGGCCTGCAGGAACGCGCCGAGGCGATCGGTGTGGAACGCGCGGCTGGTGACGGCGAGCCGTTCGGCTTGCTCGACAAGCGCGCGCACGAGCGTCGGGTGGCCGTGGCCGAAGCTGACTGCCGAGTACGCCGACATCATGTCGAGATGACGACGCCCGTCGGTGTCGAACAGCCAGACGCCGGCGCCGCGCGTCAGCGTCACCGGCAGCGGGTGGTAGTTCGCTGCGCCGTAGAGACGCTCGAGCTCGGCGGGCGAGGCGGCGTCGCCGAGGCTGGTGGCGGGGATGGGCCGCGTGGCGGTCGTCGTCGTCATGGCACGTCTCCGGTAGACGCAGCAGTGTGC
The DNA here is from genome assembly GCA_030150305.1 of Caldimonas sp. Taxonomy (GTDB): domain Bacteria; phylum Pseudomonadota; class Gammaproteobacteria; order Burkholderiales; family Burkholderiaceae_C; genus Schlegelella_A. The sequence goes on from JASLGD010000568.1 coordinate 4,997, forward strand.
GCGCGACCCGGCGAAATGTGCTTTCTGCTTCTTGCGTCAGTTCGATCGTTGGCGCAAGATTCGTTCACCGGTGTCCGCGATTCCACCATGACCGCACGCCTCGACGCGATCGACCGCAAGATTCTCGAAGCCGTCCAGGCCGATGGCCGGATCTCGAACGTCGACCTCGCCGCGCGCATCCACCTCTCCGCGCCGCAGTGCTTCCGCCGCGTTCGCTCGCTCGAAGAGCGCGGCGTCATCCGCGGCTACCGTGCCGACGTCGCGCCCGAGGCGATCGGCTACGCGGTGACGGCGTACGTCAGCGTCAGCATCGGCGGCAACGACTTCGGGCGCGTCCGCGAGGTCGAGGCCGAGATCCGCGCCTTTCCGCAGATCCTCGAGTGCTACAGCGTCTCCGGCGAAGACGACTACCTGCTCAAGGTCGTCGCCCACGACCTGAAGGCGCTGAGCAACTTCCTCACCGACCGCCTGATGCAGGTCCCCGGCATCGACAACGTGCGCTCGATGATCTGCCTCGAGGAGATCAAGCGGACGGCCCCGCTGCCCGTCGAACTCTGAGCCCGAGCGGCCCCGAAGCGGCCGGCCCCTTCCTCCCGGAGGGAGGGGAGCGAAGCTGGGGAGGGAGCAGCCCTGTCCCGCTCGCGGGGTTTGTACCCGGCTACGGGTACAAACCCCGTTCTTCGCGGGCGATGAGGATGCGCTCGCACGCGACCGCGAACGTCGCGGTCCGCAGGCTCACCTTGTGGCGGTCGGCGGTGTCCCAGATCTTCTTCAGCGCGTCGACCATGATCTTGTCGAGGCGGACGTTGATCTCGTCCTCGCTCCAGAAGAACGACGAGAAGTCCTGCACCCACTCGAAGTAGCTCACGGTGACGCCGCCGGCGTTGCAGATCACGTCGGGGACGACGAGGACGTTGCGCTCGGCGAGGACGTCGTCGCCTTCGGGCAGGGTCGGGCCGTTCGCGCCTTCCAGCACGAGCTTGGCGCGGATCCGCTTCGCACGCGCGGCGTTGATCTGGCCTTCGAGCGCCGCCGGGATGAGGATGTCGCAATCGACGTCCCAGAACGCCTCGCCCGCGATCTTCTCGCCGCCGGGAGCGTTGGCGATGTGGCCGTCGCGCGAGAGCGCCTTCATGGTCGACGCCATGTCGAAGCCGCCCGGGTTGACGACCGTCCCGGCGTGGTCCTGCATCGCGACGATCTTCCCGCCGGCGCTGACGAAGAGCTCGGCGGCGGCGCTGCCGACATTGCCCATGCCCTGGACGGCGACGCGAACGCCCTCGAGCGGCAGGGCGATGCGGCGCGCCGCCTCGCGGCCGGTGACGAAGACGCCGCGCCCGGTGGCCTTCACGCGGCCGAGCGAGCCGCCGAGGTGCAAGGGCTTGCCGGTGACGACGCCGGTCGCCGTCGTCCCCGTGTTCATCGAGTAGGTGTCCATCATCCACGCCATCACCTGCGCATTGGTGTTGACGTCGGGCGCCGGGATGTCGCGCTGCGGCCCGATGATGATTCCGATCTCGCTCGTGTAGCGGCGCGTGACGCGCTCGAGCTCCTTGATCGACAGCTGCTTGGGATCGCAGCGGATGCCGCCCTTCGCGCCGCCGTACGGCAGGTTCACCGCCGCGCACTTGATCGTCATCCACGCCGCGAGCGCCATCACCTCCTCGAGCGTGACGTCGGGGTGGTAGCGCACTCCGCCCTTGCCGGGGCCGCGCGACAGGTTGTGCTGGACGCGAAAGCCCTCGAAGTGGGCGACGCTGCCGTCGTCCATCTCGATCGGGACGTCGACGATCAGCGCACGCTTCGGGCGCTTCAGCGTCTCCGACCAGCGCGCGAGCGGCCCGAGGTAGGGCAGCACGCGATCGACCTGCGACAGGTAGGTGTTCCACGGGCTCGTGGAAGTCGGCGCGAGGTACGAGAGCTCGTTCATGTCGGCGGCAGCAGGGTGGAGCGCGGCGCGGGCATTGTCGGCTTGCCGAGCGCCTCCGACTTGGCGCGCGCGGCGAGCACGGCGGCGATGAAGGCGTCGCGAACGGCACGCGTCTCGAGCACGGCGATCGCCGCCTCGGTCGTGCCGCCGGGCGACGTGACGTGGCGGCGCAGCTCGGCAGGCGAGTCGGGCGACGCCGCGGCGAGCGCGGCCGAGCCGGCGAGCGTCTGCTCGGCGAGCCGGCGAGCGACCTGCGGCGACAGGCCCATCTGCTTGCCGGCGTCGAGCAGCGCCTCGAGGACGAGGAACACGTACGCCGGCCCCGACCCCGAGAGCGCGGTGACCGCGTCGAGCTGCGTCTCGACTCCGACCCAGATGAGCTCGCCGGTCGGGCCGAGGAGCGCGGTCGCGTCGGCGCGGTCCTGGTCGGTCACCGCGGGGCGCGCGAACAGGCCGGCGATGCCCTGGCCGATCAGCGCCGGCGTGTTCGGCATGGCGCGAACGACGCGTTCGCTGCCGGTCGCGGCGACGATCGCATCGCTGCGAACGCCGGCCATGACGCTGACGTGGAGCGCGCCGGCGACCTTGCCCTCGCACTCGCGGGCGGCGGCGTCGAACGCCTGCGGCTTGACCGCCCAGACGATGAGCTCGGCGGCCTCGATCGCCGCACCGGGCTCCGAGCGCGCGGTGGCGCCGTAGCGGCCGACGAGGCGACGTCGCGTGGTTTCGTTGGGCTCGACGACGACGATCGAGCGGCCAGGGCGGCCGGCCTTGACGAGGCCGCCGACCAGCGCCTGCGCCATGTTGCCGCCACCGATGAAGACGATGTTGCGCACGGCACAGTGTAAGCATGTCGGAGGTTCACAATTGTGAGCCGTCGTCAACACCGCCATGCACCTGCAAGGGTCCTGCCACTGCGGCGTCGTCCGCTTCAGCGTCGATGCGATGAGTCCGGTGCCGTTCCTGCACTGCCATTGCTCGATCTGCCGCAAGACCGCGGGCAGCGGCGGCTACGCGATCAACCTCGGCGCCGACGCGACGACGCTGAAGGTGCGCGGCAAGCGGCATCTCGGCCGCTACCGCGCGCTGATCCGCGAGGCGGGCAAGCGCACGCGCCGCTCGCCGGCGACGCGGCACTTCTGCTTGCTCTGCGGCAGCCCGCTGTGGCTGTGGGACCCACGCTGGCCCGAGCTCGTGCATCCGCACGCGTCGGCGATCGACACGCCGCTGCCGAGGCCGCCCGAGGTCGTCGAGGCCGCGCTCGACTTCGCCGCTGCATGGGTGGACGTGCCGCGCGGCAAGGGGCATGTCCGCGTCGGCCGCTGGCCCGACGAGTCGCTCGAGGACTGGCACCGCCGCCACGGCTTGCTCGGCGGCTGAGACGCGAGCGGCGGCGCCGTCAGGCAGGCGCGGCGCGGCTGCCGAAGATCGCGCTGCCGACGCGCACCATCGTCGCGCCTTCGAGGATCGCAGCCTCGAGATCGTCGCTCATCCCGGCCGACAGCGTGTCGAGGTCCAGCCCCTCGTCGCGCAGCGCTTCGAGGCAGCGCCGCAACGCGCGATGCGGCACGCGCTGCGCGTCGATGCCCGGCGCCGGCGCCGGGATCGCCATCAGCCCGCGCAGTCGCAGGCGCGGCAACGCGGCGACCGCATGCGCGAGGCGCGAGAGCTCGGCGGGCGCGACGCCGCTCTTCGATGCCTCGCCGCTGACGTTGACCTGCAGGCAGACCGACAGCGGCGCGAGCGCGCCCGGGCGCTGCGCGCTCAGGCGCTCGGCGATCTGCAGGCGGTCGAGCGAATGGACCCAGTCGAAGGTCTCGGCGACGACGCGCGACTTGTTGCTCTGCAGCGGTCCGATCAGGTGCCATTCGGGACGCGGCGAGAGCGCGGCGAGCGCGGCGATCTTGGCGACCGCCTCCTGGACATAGTTCTCGCCGAAGCGTCGCTGCCCGGCGGCGTGCGCAGCAGCGACGTCCGCAGCAGCGAAGGTCTTGCTCACGGCAAGCAACGTGACGCTTTGCACGGGGCGTCCTGCGGCCGCGCACGCGCTCGCGATGCGCGCGTTCACCTGGGCGATCTTGTCTGCGATCATTGCGATGGAGCGCCGCGACGGCGCGCGCATCCGGTCTTCCTGCGCCATCCGGCACTCATCTCCGCTGCACCATGGACATCACTCAACTGCTGGCGTTCTCGGTCAAGAACAAGGCCTCCGACCTGCACCTGTCGGCGGGGCTGCCGCCGATGATCCGCGTCCACGGGGATGTCCGCCGCATCAACGTCGACCCGCTCGAGCACAAGCAGGTGCACGACATGGTGTACGACATCATGAACGACTCGCAGCGCAAGGCGTACGAAGAGACGCTCGAGTGCGACTTCTCGTTCGAGATCCAGGGTCTCGCCCGCTTTCGCGTCAACGCCTTCAACCACAACCGCGGCGCCGGCGCCGTGTTCCGGACGATTCCGTCGAAGATCTTGACCCTCGAGCAGCTCAACTGCCCGGCGGTCTTCGCCGAGCTGGCGCTGAAGCCGCGCGGCATGGTGCTGTGCACCGGGCCGACCGGCTCCGGCAAGTCGACGACGCTCGCGGCGATGGTCAACCACCTCAACGAGAACGAGTTCGGCCACATTCTGACCGTCGAGGATCCGATCGAGTTCGTCCACGACTCGAAGAAGTGCCTGATCAACCAGCGCGAGGTCGGCCCGCACACGCTCTCGTTCGCCAACGCGCTGCGCTCGGCGCTGCGCGAGGACCCCGACTGCATCCTGGTCGGCGAGATGCGCGACCTCGAGACGATCCGCCTCGCGCTGACCGCTGCCGAAACCGGCCACCTGGTCTTCGGCACGCTGCACACCTCGAGCGCGGCCAAGACCGTCGACCGCATCGTCGACGTCTTCCCCGCGGCCGAGAAGGAGATGGTCCGCTCGATGCTCTCGGAGTCGCTGATCGGCGTCATCTCGCAGACCTTGTGCAAGACGAAGGACGGCGCCGGCCGCGTCGCCGCCCACGAGATCATGCTCGGCACCGCGGCGATCCGGAACCTGATCCGCGAGAACAAGGTCGCCCAGATGTACTCTTCGATCCAGACCGGCAACAACATCGGCATGCAGACGCTCGACCAGAATCTCGCCGACCTCGTGCGCCGCAACATCGTCTCGCCCGCCGAAGCGCGCGGCAAGGCGAAGTTCCCGGAGAATTTCCCCGGCTAAATGGAGCCCCCGCTCGCTTCACTCGCCTGCCCCCCGAGGGGGCGGCTCAGGCCGCTTGGGAGCGGCCCGGCGCTGGCCTGAGCCCGCCCGCTCGAACAAAGGAGTTGCATGGAACGCGACCAGGCATCCAAATTCGTCAACGACCTGCTGCGCCTGATGGTCTCGCGCAACGGCTCGGACCTCTTTCTCACCGCCGACTTCCCGCCCGCGATCAAGGTCGACGGCAAGGTCACCAAGGTCTCGCCGCAGCCGCTCACCGGCCAGCACACGCTGGCGCTGACGCGCTCGATCATGAACGACAAGCAGGCGGCCGAGTTCGAGCGCACCAAGGAGTGCAACTTCGCGGTCGCGCCGCAGGGGATCGGGCGCTTTCGCGTCAACGCCTTCGTCCAGCAGGGCAACGTCGGCCTGGTGATGCGGACCATTCCGCAGACGCTGCCGACGATCGACAGCATGAACCTGCCGCACATCCTCAAGGACATCGCGATGACCAAGCGCGGCCTGGTCATCTTCGTCGGCGCGACCGGCTCGGGCAAGAGCACGTCGCTCGCGGCGATGGTCGACCACCGCAACGAGAACTCGTTCGGCCACATCATCACGATCGAGGACCCGGTCGAGTTCGTCCATCCGCACAAGAACTGCGTCATCACCCAGCGCGAGGTCGGCATCGACACCGACGGCTGGGAGATCGCGCTGAAGAACACGCTGCGCCAGGCGCCCGACGTCATCCTGATGGGCGAGATCCGCGACCGCGAGACGATGGAGCACGCGGTCGCGTTCGCCGAGACCGGTCACCTCTGCCTGGCGACGCTGCACGCCAACAGCGCCAACCAGGCGCTCGACCGGATCATCAACTTCTTCCCCGAGGAGCGGCGCGCCCAGCTGCTGATGGACCTCTCGCTCAACCTGAAGGCGCTCGTCTCGCAGCGGCTGCTGCCGCGCCAGGAGGGCAAGGGCCGGGTCGCGGCGGTCGAGATCATGATCAACACGCCGCTCATCTCCGACCTGATCTTCAAGGGCGAGATCGCCGAGATCAAGGAGCTGATGAAGCGCTCGCGCGAGCTCGGCATGCAGACCTTCGACCAGAGCCTGTTCGACCTCTACGAGGCCCAGACCGTCACGTACGAAGACGCGCTGCGCAACGCCGACTCCGTCAACGACCTGCGCCTGCAGATCAAGCTGCACAGCCAGCGCTCGCGCACGAGCGACCTCAACGCCGGCACCGAGCACCTGCAGATCATGAAGTAGCGCGTCGCCGCGGTGGTGTACAAACGGCCTCCTCGCGAGGCCGTTTCACATTCCACCATGGCGACCAGAACCTACGAATCGATTCCCGCGCGCGACGTCGCGTTCCTCGGCCTCGGCGTCATGGGCGACCCGATGGCCGGCCACCTCGCCGCCGCGGGCCACCGCGTCACCGTCTACAACCGCACCGCCGCCAAGGCCGCCGACTGGGTCGCGCGCAACGGGGGCAGGAGCGCGCCGACGCCGGCCGAGGCGGCGCGCGGCGCCGACCTCGTGTTCGCTTGCGTCGGCAACGACGACGACCTGCGCTCGGTGACGACGGGCCCGACCGGCGCGTTCGCCGGCATGAAGCAGGGCGCGGTGTTCGTCGACCACACGACCGCCTCGGCGGCGGTCGCGCGCGAGCTCGCCGCTGCGGCGCAAGCCAAGGGACTCGCGTTCGTCGACGCGCCGGTCTCCGGCGGCAACGTCGGCGCGATCAACGGCGCGCTCACCGTGATGTGCGGCGGCGATCCCGCCGCGTTCGCGCAGGCGAAGCCGGTCGCGATGGCGTTCGCCAAGGCGATGACGCTGCTCGGGCCGAGCGGCTCGGGCCAGCTCGCCAAGATGGTCAACCAGATCGCGATCGCGGGCCTCGTGCAGGGCCTGTCGGAGGCGATCGCGTTCGGCACGCGCGCCGGCCTCGACATGACGGCCGTGCTCGAGGTGATCGGCAAGGGCGCGGCGCAGAGCTGGCAGATGGACAACCGCGGCCCGACGATGATCGCCGACAAGTTCGACTTCGGCTTCGCGGTCGACTGGATGCGAAAGGACCTCGGCATCGCGCTCGACGAGGCGCGCCGCAACGGCGCGAGGCTGCCGGTGACCGCGCTTGTCGACCAGTTCTACGGCGAGGTGCAGGCCGCGGGCGGCAACCGGCTCGACACCTCGAGCCTGATCAAGCGGCTGCGCTAGCAGCGTGCAGTCAGGGCGCGCTCGCGGGCGCGCTCGCCGGCTTCGCAGCCGTCTTCACCTGCCGGTGCGCGAGCTCGTCCTCGCTGATGATCTCGAACACCTTCACGACCTTGGCGACGCCGCTGACGCCGCGCGCGATCTCGGCCGCGCGGTTGGCTTCGCGCTCGGTGACGCGCCCCATCAGGTAGACGACGCCGCGGTGCGTCGTGATCTTGATCGAGTTCGCGAACAGGTCCTGCGCGTCGACGATGCTCGCCTTGACCTTGGTCGTGACGTAGGAGTCCTTGGTGCGCTCGCCGAACGTCGCCGCCGGGCCGATCTGCAGCTCGTTGATGACCGACTGCACGTTGTCGATCTTGGCGACGATCTTCTCGACCGCCGCCTTGTCGGCCTCGTTCGGCACCTGGCCGGTCAGCAGCACCATGCGGTTGTAGCTCGTCGCGTTGACCTGAACGCGGCCGTCGGGAAAGGCCTCGCCGATGCGGCCGCCGGCCTTGCCCTGGATGAGCTCGTCGTCGACCTGCGAGCCGCCGGCGCGGCGGTCGGTCGCGACGACCGCGCCGCCGACGACCGCCGTGCCGACGACCATCGGCACGCAGCCGGCGAGCAGCGCTCCGGCGAGCGCGAGCGTGAGCGGGCCGGCCGGGTGCCGGCGGATGCCGCGTGTCATGTGTCTTCCTCTTCGCCGAGCAGTTGCAGGTCCACCGCGTCGCACAGGCAGTGCAGCACCAGCAGGTGGATCTCCTGGATGCGCGCGGTGCGCTCGTGCGGAACGCAGATGTGGACGTCGGTCTCGGTCAGCTGGTCGCGGATCTTGCCGCCGCCGTTGCCGGTCAGCGCGATCACCGTCATCTCCTTGGCGTGCGCCGCCGCGATCGCGGCGAGCACGTTGGCCGAATTGCCGCTGGTCGAGAACGCGAGCAGCACGTCGCCAGGAGCGCCGAGCGCCTCGACCTGCTTCGAGAACACCACCTCGTAGCCGTAGTCGTTGCCGACCGCGGTCAGGATCGACGTGTCGGTCGTCAGCGCGATCGCCGCCAGGCCCGGGCGCTCGCGCTCGAAGCGGCCGACGAACTCGGCGGCGAAGTGCTGCGCGTCGGCGGCCGAGCCGCCGTTGCCGCACGCGAGCACCTTGCCGCCGGCGGTGATGCAGCCGATCAGCGCGCTCACCGCGTCGTTGACCGGCTTCGCGAGCACCTCCGCAGCGGCGTAGTGAAGGTCGGCGCTGTCGAAGAACTGCTGCTGGATGCGTTGCTCGAGCATGGTCGCGGATGATATGACACGGCGTTTTCGCGCCGGTTCAATCGCCCGCGTCGAACGCCGCGCGCAACCACTCGACGCGATCGCCCTCCACCGCGACGACGTCGAACCGGCACGGCGGCGTCGACGCGAGGCGGCGCAGATAGTGGATCGCAGCGAAGACGAGCCGGCGTCGCTTGGCCGAGCCGACGCTCGAGGCGGCGCCGCCGAAGCGATCGTCGCTGCGCGAGCGCACCTCGACGAAGACGAGCGTGCCGTCGCGATCGCGCATGACGAGGTCGACCTCGCCGCCGCGCGAGCTCGGGCCGCGCGCGACCCGATAATTGCGCCGCACCAGCACCAGCCCGGCCGCCTCGAGATGGGCGAGCGCGCGCGTCTCGGCGGCGTCGCCGATCGCCTTCGTCGTCGGCGGGTGCTTCATCGCTTGGCGCGTCGGAGGTCGCATCGATGGAGGCAGCAAAGCTCGTCGAGGCGGCGGCGCTCGCCGCCCAAGGCCAGCAGTATCCCGCCGGCGCGCTCTACGTCGTCGCGACGCCGATCGGCAACCTCGCCGACATCACGCTGCGCGCGGTGCACGCGCACAACGAGCGCAGCGCCGCGGCCGCGGTCGTCGAGCGACTCGCGCGCGGCGAGCGCGTCGCCTACGTCAGCGACGCCGGAACACCCGCGGTGAGCGACCCCGGCGCCGAGCTCGTCGCCGTCGCGCGCGCGGCCGGGCACCGCGTCGTTCCCGTTCCCGGCGCGAGCAGCGCGCTCGCCGCGCTCTCGGTGGCAGGCGACGTCGGCGCCTCGGCGTTCGCCGTCGTCGGTTTCCTGCCCGCGCGCGGCGCCGAGCGCGCGCGCGCGATCGACGCGCTCGCGCAACGCAGCGAGACGCTCGTCGTGTTCGAGGCGCCGCATCGGATCGAATCGCTCGCCGCTTCGCTCGGTGCCGCCTGCCCGGAGCGCACGACGACCGTCTGCCGCGAGCTCACCAAGCAGTTCGAGACGATCGCGACGATGGCGGCGCGCGATCTCGCCGGCTGGCTCGCCGCCGACGCGAACCGTGCGCGCGGCGAGTTCGTGATCGTGCTGCACGCGTCGGCGGTCGAAGCGTCGCAAGGCGAACGCGCGCACGACGCGCTGCTCGTTCCGCTGCTTGCCGCCCTGCCGCTCAAGCAGGCGGTCGCGCTCGCCGGCGAGATCTCCGGCGCGCCGCGCAACGCGCTCTATGCGCGTGCGCTGGCGCTGCGCGGTTCGGCCGACGACGACTGAGCGTCGCTCAGGGCTTGGCGGTCTGAGCGTCGTGCTTCTGCACGTAGATGTCCCTGCTCGCACGGTTCTGCATGCGATGCAGCTGCGCGCGCTCGCCCTTCGTGACGGTGCCGTCGGCCTTGTCCTTGGCTTCGACCTTGGCGATGTGCGCCTGCTGCTTGTCGAGACGGTTCGTCTCGCGCGCCGTCAGCTGGCCCGACGAGACGCCGGCGTCGATGCGAGCCTGCTGGTTCGCCTCGCGCTGGTCGACGCGCGGCGTCGCGGTGGTGCCCGCCGCAGCGGCGAACGAGGCGATCGCGATCGCGGCGCCGATGGCGGAAATCGTGAACTTGTGCATGGTGCTCTCCCTTGATGTGCGGTGGAATGAAGCGTGGGTCCCTCGCTCCTGCACAACGGTGTCTTCGACACCCGGACGACCGAACGGGAGTAAGCCGGCGGTAAAGATGTGTGAAACGGGCGATCCCTACAATCGATGCCCTGCTTCCTGCCGCGTGCCCTGCGCATGATTTCTCGCGAACCCACCATCGAACGCCTCGCCATCGCGCGCGCGCTCCTGCTCGAGCCGTTCGGCCTCGACGAGGCGCGGCTGGCGGCGGCGCTCGCCGAGATCGCCTCGCATCGCGTCGACGACGCCGACCTCTACTTCCAGTACACGCGCAGCGAGGGCTGGAGCCTCGAGGAAGGCATCGTCAAGAGCGGCAGCTTCGGCATCGATCAGGGCGTCGGCGTGCGCGCCGTCGCCGGCGAGAAGACCGCGTTCGCGTACTCGGACGACATCTCGCACGCCGCGCTCGTCGACGCCGCGCGCACCGTGCGCACGATCGCGGCGTCGGGACAGAGCCGGCGCGTCAAGGTGCGCGCGAAGCCGTCGCTGGCGCCGAGCCGCGTGCTGTACGCGCCGATGGACCCGATCGCGACGCTCGACAGCACGCAGAAGGTCGCGCTGCTCGAGAAGGTCGAGCGGCGCGCGCGCAGCAAGGATCCCCGCATCGTGCAGGTGATGGCGGGGCTCGCGAGCGAGTACGACGTCGTCCTCGTCGCCCGCGCCGACGGCACGATCGCCGCCGACGTGCGGCCGCTCGTGCGCCTGTCGCTGACGGTCATCGCCGAGCAGACGATCGAAGGCGTCGTGCGGCGCGAATCGGGCACCGGCGGCGGCGGCGGACGGTTCGGCCTCGGCTACTTCCAGGACGACGTCATCGAGGAGTACGTCCGCACCGCGGTCGACGCGGCGCTGACGAACCTCGAATCGCGGCCGGCGAAGGCGGGCCTGATGAGCGTCGTCCTCGGCCCGGGCTGGCCCGGCGTGCTGCTGCACGAGGCGATCGGCCACGGCCTCGAAGGCGACTTCAACCGCAAGGGCGCGAGCGCGTTCACCGGCCGCATCGGCCAGCGCGTCGCCGCGCCCGGCGTCACCGTGCTCGACGACGGCACGCTGCCCGACCGCCGCGGCTCGCTCAACATCGACGACGAAGGCAACGCGACGCAGCGAAACGTCCTGATCGAGGACGGGATCCTGCGCGGCTATCTGCAGGACACGATGAACGCGCGGCTGATGAAGGTACGGCCGACCGGCAACGGCCGCCGCGAGAGCTACGCCGCGGTGCCGATGCCGCGCATGACCAACACCTACATGCTCGGCGGCACGCAGACGAAGGAAGAGGTCCTCGCCGGCCTGAAGCGCGGTCTCTACGCGACCAACTTCGGCGGCGGCCAGGTCGACATCACGAGCGGCAAGTTCGTCTTCTCGGCGAGCGAGGCGTTCTGGGTCGAGAACGGCAAGATCCAGTACCCGGTCAAGGGTGCGACGCTGATCGGCAACGGCCCCGACGCGCTGACGCGCGTCAGCGCGATCGGCAACGACATGAGCCTCGACACCGGCGTCGGCGTCTGCGGCAAGGAAGGCCAGAGCGTGCCGGTCGGGGTCGGCCAGCCGACGTTGCGCATCGACCGGCTGACGGTCGGCGGCACGGCATAGGTTTGCCCCCGTCCCGAGCGAAGCGAAGGACCTCGGCGGCCGGGATCCTTCGCTCGCGCTCAGGAGGACAGCGTCAGACGACGCGGACGTCGAGCGTCGGCAGCCCCGCGATGGAGCCCTGCATCACGTCGCCCGGCACCACCGGCCCGACGTTCTCGGGCGTGCCGCTGTAGATCAGGTCGCCCGGGAAGAGCTCGAACGCCTGCGAGAGCTTTGCGATCTGCTCGGCGACGCTCCACGTCATCATGTCGAGATCGGCGCTCTGTTTGACGACGCCGTTGACCTTGAGCGCGATCGCGCCCTTGGTGAAGTGGCCGACGTCGGCGACGCGGTGGAGCGGCCCCATCGGCGCCGAATGGTCGAAGCTCTTGCCGATCTCCCACGGCTTCTTCTCGTCGCCCATCGCTCGCTGCAGGTCGCGCCGCGTCATGTCGAGGCCGATCGTGTAGCCGTAGACGAGCGAGAGCGCGTCGTCCACCGACACGTTCCTGCCGCCCTTGCCGAGCGCGGCGACGAGCTCGATCTCGTAGTGGTAGTTCTTGGTGAGCGGCGGATACGGATGGTCGGCCGTCGTTCCGATCGCGACGACCTGGATCGCGTCGCTCGGCTTCTGGAAGAAGAACGGCGGCTCGCGACTCGGGTCCGACCCCATCTCGCGCGCGTGCGCCGCGTAGTTGCGGCCGATGCAGTAGATGCGCCGCACCGGGAACATCTCGCTCGTGCCGACGATCGGCAGCATCGGCTGCGCGACCGTGAACACCGTTCTGCCACCGCTCGTCTGCGCGCCGCTGCCGCCGGTCGCGCACCCCGCGAGCGCGGCGACCGCGGCGGCGCTGCCGCTCGACAACACTGTTCTGCGATCCATCACGTCTGTCTCCTTCGTCGTTGACGCGGCGCCGACGCGCCGTGCTACATTCGCGCCCATGCTCTTGCGCGCCTGGTTCTTTGCGTATTTTGCGTTCTCGCACCGCTCGGCGGATGGAGAGGCAGGCGCATAGGCAGCGCGACCGAATCCAAGAACCGCCGGGCGATCCCCGGCGGTTTTTTTTCGACCCGACGATCTTTCTCTGGAGCCGCGATGACGACGAAGCACAGCAAGGCGAGCGACGCCGCCCGTGGCAACGGCGAACGGACGAGCCGCACCGACGACCTGCGGATCGAGAACGTCACCCCGCTGCCGCCGCCGGAGCACCTGATCCGCTTCTTCCCGATCGCGGGAACGCCGGTCGAGACGCAGGTCGTGCGCACGCGCGAGGCGATCCGCCGCATCCTGCGCCGCGACGACGACCGGCTGCTCGTCATCATGGGGCCGTGCTCGATCCACGATCCGCTCGCCGCGGTCGAGTACGCGAAGCGGCTCAAGGCCGAGCGCGAGCGCTTCGCCGGGACGCTCGAGATCGTGATGCGCGTCTATTTCGAGAAGCCGCGCACCACGGTCGGCTGGAAGGGCCTGATCAACGACCCGTATCTCGACGAAACGTACCGCATCGACGAGGGCCTGCGCATCGGTCGCCAGCTGCTGCTCGAGATCAACAAGCTCGGCATGCCCGCCGGCAGCGAGTTCCTCGACGTCATCTCGCCGCAGTACCTCGGCGACCTGATCGCGTGGGGCGCGATCGGCGCGCGCACGACCGAGAGCCAGGTCCACCGCGAGCTCGCCTCGGGCCTGTCGGCGCCGATCGGCTTCAAGAACGGCACCGACGGCAACATCAAGGTCGCGATCGACGCGATCCAGGCGGCGGCGCGGCCGCACCACTTCCTGTCCGTGCACAAGAACGGCCAGGTCGCGATCGTCGAGACGCGCGGCAACGTCGACTGCCATCTGATCCTGCGCGGCGGCAAGACGCCGAACTACGACGCGCAGTCGATCGCCGCGGCGTGCAGGGAAATCGAGACCGCCAAGCTGCCGTGCACGTTGATGATCGACTGCAGCCACGCCAACAGCGGCAAGCTCCACGCGCGCCAGGTCGACGTCGCGCGCGACGTCGCCGCGCAGCTCGCGGGCGGCAGTCGCTGCATCTTCGGCGTCATGGTCGAGAGCCATCTCGTCGCCGGCGCGCAGAAGTTCGTCGCCGGCAAGGACGATCCGGCGACGCTCGTCTATGGCCAGAGCATCACCGACGCCTGCCTCGGCTGGGACGAATCGGTGCGAACGCTCGAGCTCCTGAGCGACGCCGTCGTCCAGCGGCGCGCCCGGCAGCCGGCGCTCGCGCCCGCGGCTGCGGTTTGACGCAGCGGCTGCGAGTCGCTCCAATCGTCGCCATGGCTTCGATCGCGCGTCGTCGGCTGCTCGTCGCTTCGGTGGGCGCCGTCGCGACGATCGCGCTGCCGACGATCGCGACGGCCAAAGGCCTGCCGCCGATGACCGACGGGCCCTTCTATCCGTCGCTCGCGTACCGCGCGCGCAGCGTCGACTGGGACGCCGACCTCACGACCGTGCGCGGCTTCGACCCGGACGGCCGGCCGCTGCCGCGGGCGCGCGGCGAGCACCTCGACCTGCGCGGCGCGGTGCTCGACGCCGACGGTCGCGCGATCGACGGCGCCGAGGTCGAGATCTGGCAGTGCGATGCGTTCGGCAGCTATCGCCATCCGCGCGGCGCCGGCGACCGCGTCGACGTCGGCTTCCAGGGCTTCGGCAGCACGAAGAGCGACCCGCGCGGGCGCTATCGCTTCCGCACCATCCGACCGGTGCCGTATCCGGGCCGCGCGCCGCACATCCACGTCAAGCTGCGCCATCCGACGTTCGGCGAATGGACGTCGCAGTTGTTCGTCGCCGGCGAGGCGCGCAACGCGAGCGACGTCCTCTGGCGGGCGCTCGACGCCGACGACCGCAGCGCGGTCGAGCTGCGGCTGCAGCCGCCGGCCGCCGGCGAGCCGGTCGCGTGGGTCGCCGAGCGCGACCTGCTCGTCGCCGGGCGCTGAGCGCTCAGGCGTCGCGGGCGAGGCGCTCGCTCTTCCAGTACACGTCGTCGCCGCCGAGCCCGTCGAGGTTGGCGCGGTTGAGGACGCGCGCGAGCACGAACAGGAGGTCGCTCAGCCGGTTCAGGTACTGGCGCGCCTCGGGCTGCACCGCGTCGCTCTTCGCGAGCGCGACGAGCGAGCGCTCGGCGCGCCGTGCGATGGTGCGGCCGACGTGCGCGAGCGCCGCGCTGCGCGTGCCGCCCGGCAGGATGAATTCCTTCAGCCGCGGCAGGCCCGCGTTGTAGTGCGCGAGCGCTTCGTCGAGACGAGCGACCGCTTCGGCCTTGAGCAGCGCGTAGCCCGGGATCGAGAGCTCGCCGCCGAGGTTGAAGAGCTCGTGCTGGATGACGATGAGGAGCGTCCGCACGTCGTCGGGAAGCGGCTCGGCGAGCAGCACGCCGAGGGTCGAGTTGAGCTCGTCGACGTCGCCGAGCGCGGCGATCCGCGCATCGCTCTTGGCGACGCGGCTGCCGTCGCCGAGGCCCGTCGTCCCGTCGTCGCCGGTGCGGGTCGCGATCTGCGTGAGCCGGTTCGCCATGGTCGGGGCATCGTAGCAGCGGCGGCCGCGTCGAGACGCGACGCCGGCGCGGTTCCTACAATGCCCGTTCGGCCGCGCCGCCGAGGAGTCCGCCATGAACGCACCGTTGCCCGCCCACCTGCTGCCGACGATCGCGCCGCGCCCGGTGCCCGCCGAGATGATCGAGGCGTTGAAGGCGCGCTTCGGCGAGCGCTGCTCGACCGCGCTCGCGGTGCGCGAGCAGCACGGCCGCGACGAGTCGCCGATCGACGCGCCGCCGCCGGCCGCCGTCGTCTTCTGCGAGAGCACCGACGACGTCGTCGCCGTCGTGCAGCTCGCCGATCGCCACGCGGTGCCGGTGATTCCGTTCGGCGTCGGCTCGTCGCTCGAGGGGCATCTGCTCGCCGTCCAGGGCGGCGTCTCGATCGACCTCTCGCGGATGAACAAGGTGCTCGCGGTCGACGCCGACGACCTCACCGTCACGGTGGAGGCCGGCGTCGTGCGGACGCAGGTCAACGACGAGATCCGCCACACCGGGCTCTTCTTTCCCATCGACCCCGGCGCCGACGCCTCGATCGGCGGCATGTGCGCGACGCGGGCGAGCGGCACCAACGCGGTTCGCTACGGCACCATGCGCGAGAACGTGCTCGGCCTCACCGTCGTGACCGCGCAGGGCGAGGTCATCCACACCGGGACGCGTGCGCGCAAGTCGTCGGCGGGCTACGACCTGACGCGGCTCATGGTCGGCAGCGAGGGAACGCTCGGCGTCATCACCGAGATCACGCTGCGCGTCTATCCGCTGCCCGAGGCGATGTCGGCGGCGACGTGCACCTTTCCGTCGATCGACGCCGCGGTGCGCACGGTGATCGAGATCATCCAGATGGGCATTCCGATCGCGCGCTGCGAGCTGCTCGACCGCCACGCCGTGCGCGCCGTCAACCGCCACGACAAGCTGGCGCTGACCGAAGCGCCGATGCTGCTGATGGAATTCCACGGCAGCGAAGCGGGCGTCGCCGAGCAGTCGGCCATGGTCCAGGAGATCGCGAGCGAGCACGGCGGCGAGGGCTTCCAGTGGGCGACCTCGGCCGAGGAGCGCAAGAAGCTCTGGGCCGCGCGCCACCGCGCCTACTTCGCCGGGCTGCAGATGAAGGCCGGCAGCCGCACCGTGACGACCGACACGTGCGTGCCGATCTCGCGCCTCGCCGACGCGGTCGTCCACGCGTCGGAAGAAGCCGAGGCCGCGGGCATGATGCACTACATCGTCGGCCACGTCGGCGACGGCAACTTCCACATCGCCTATCTCGTCGATCCGGGCAAGCCCGAGGAGCGCGAGCTCGCCGAGCAGCTCAACGAGAAGGTCGTCATGCGCGCGCTGACGCTCGGCGGGACGTGCAGCGGTGAGCACGGCGTCGGCCTGCACAAGATGGAGTTCCTGAAGAGCGAGGCCGACGCCGGCGCGATCGAGATGATGCGGACGATCAAGCGCGCGCTCGACCCAAAGAACATCATGAACCCGGGGAAGATCTTCGCGCTCTAGCGCGAAGATCTTCCCCGGCTCCGCCGGGACAGGATCGCTCCCACCCAGCTGTGCTCCCCTCCCTTTCCCCAGAGGGAGGGGCCGACCCCTTCGGGGTCGCTCAGGGGAGCGAGTGTTCGGGAGGGGCGATCGACCAGTGCGACGAGACGTCGCCCCACTGATCGACGCTCTCGAGATTGACGCCGAAGCCCCACAGCCGCGCGACGTGCTTCAGCACTTCCTGGGCACTGTCGTGCAGCGGCCGGTTGTTGTGGCGCGTGTGGCGCAGCGTGAGGGACCGGTCGCCGCGCAGGTTCACGCTCCAGACCTGGATGTCGGGTTCGCGGCTCGCGAGGTCGTATTGCTTCGAGAGCGCCTCGCGGACCTCGCGGTAGCCCTGGACGTCGTGGATCGCGGTGACCTTGAGGTGCTCCTGGTGCTCGTCGTCGAGGATCGAGAACAGCCGCATGTCGCGGATCACCTTGGGCGAGAGGTACTGGCCGATGAAGCTCTCGTCCTTGAAGTTGCGCATCGCGTGGTGCAGCGCCGGCAGCCACGGCGTGCCGGCGAGGTTCGGGAACCACTCGCGGTCCTCGTCGGTCGGTGCCTCGCACACCCGCTTGATGTCGGTGTACATCGCGAAGCCGAGCGCGTACGGGTTGAGCCCGCCGTAGGCGCGATGCCCGACCGGCGGCTGGAAGATGACGTTCGTGTGCGACTTCAGCCACTCGATCATGACGCCGTCGGTGAGGTGGCCCTCGTCGTACAGCGTGTTCAGCAGCTTGTGGTGCCAGAACGTCGCCCAGCCCTCGTTCATCACCTGCGTCTGCCGCTGCGGATAGAAGTACTGCGCGATCTTGCGCACGATGCGCACGATCTCGCGCTGCCACGGCTCGAGCAGCGGCGCGTTCTTCTCGATGAAGTAGAGGAGGTTCTCCTGCGGCTCGCTCGGGAAGCGCTTCTGCTCCTCGGCCTCGCCCGGGCGCTCGGGTCGCCTCGGCAGCGTCCGCCAGATGTCGTTGACCTGCAGCTGCTCATAGGACTCGCGGTCCTTGCGCAGCGCCTGCTCCTGCGCCAGCGAGAGCTTGGCCGGACGGCGATAGCGGTCCACGCCGTGATTCATCAGCGCGTGGCACGAGTCCAGCGTCGCCTCCACCGCGTCGAGGCCGTAGCGCTGCTCGCAGTCGGCGACGTAGTTCTTCGCGTAGACCAGGTAGTCGATGATCGACGACGCGTCGGTCCACATGCGGAACAGGTAGTTGCCCTTGAAGAAGCTGTTGTGGCCGTAGGCCGCGTGCGCGATCACGAGGGCCTGCATGGCCATCGTGTTCTCCTCCATCAGGTAGGCGATGCATGGATCGGAGTTGATGACGATCTCGTAGGCCAGGCCCATCTGGCCGCGCTTGTAGTGGCGCTCGGTGGCGATGAACTCCTTGCCGTAGCTCCAGTGCCGGTAGTTCACCGGCATGCCGACCGACGCGTAGGCATCCATCATCTGCTCGGCGGTGATGACCTCGAGCTGGTTCGGATAGGTGTCGAGCCCGTAGCGCTCCGCGGTCTGGCGGATGACGTCGTGATACTGCTCGACCAGTTCGAAGGTCCAGTCGCTGGGCGACGGCAGCGGGTGCTCGGGCCGCTTCTCCAGCGGCCGCATCTGGGTCAACGGCGCCCGCACCCGGCGGCCGCCGTACTCGTTCGCGCCCACGCCCATGCCGACATTGCGGCGGTTCTCTAGACTGCTCATGGTGATGTCCTCCGGCGCCGCGCTCACGCGGTCGCCCCTTCCTTCTTGAACAGGTCGCGGAAGACCGGATAGATCTGCGCCACCTCGACCGCCTTGCGCATCGCGAAGTGGTGCACCTCGTCTTCCAGCTTCGCGTACTCCTCCCAGAGGTTCTGTTCGGCCTCCGCCACCTGCACGTAGGCGTAGTAGCGGCACAGCGGGAGGATCTTGTCGGCAAGCAGTTCGCGGCAGCGGCCGCTGTCGTGATGCCAGTTGTCGCCGTCGCTGGCCTGGGCGCCGTAGATGTTCCAGTCGCCGGCCGGGTAGCGGGCGCGGATGATCTCCTCCATCAGC
>JASLGD010000573.1 GCA_030150305.1 Caldimonas sp.
AGGCGAGCGCGCCGCGAAGGTGCGCTCGCCTGCAACGAGCTCCTCGCAAACGCGCTTGGCGACGAGGAACGTAATCACCGGACCGACCCAGACGAACACGCGGTAGAACCAGATCTGGCCGACATATGAGAGCCCGACGTAGACGGCGACGCGGTCGGCGGAGCCTGCGACGAGCATCAGCGTCACCCAGGTGACGAGCGCGCAGCCGAACGCGGTGCGCCACGGATTGTCGCGTGGACGCTCGATCAGGTTGTGGAAGCGGTCGTCTCCCGTCACGCGGCGTTCGACAAACGGCCACAGATAGAGCGCGCCGAAGACGATCATCGGGAAGAGCACGCCGCCCCAGAAGGGACTCGGGATCACCGTGTAGTGGCCGATGACGACGTCGAAGCCGGGAACGAGCCGCAGCGCGCCGATCAGCCAGCCGAGATACCAGTCGGGCTGCGCCCCGTTCGTCGAGGCGCCGAGGTGGTAGGGCCCCCACAGCCACACGGGGTTGATCTGGACGAGGCCGCCGAGCAGGAAGAGCACGGCGGTGACGGCGAAGAAGAGCCCGAGCGTGCGCGGGATGTACGCCGGGAACATCGGCATCCCGATCACGCGCCGTTCGGTCTGCTTCGCCGACTCGCGGAACTGCGTGTGATGGCGCGCCGCGATCAGCACGAGGTGTACGGCGAGAAGCGTGCCGATCAGCACCGGCAGGATCAGCACATGCGCGATGTACATCCGAGACCAGAAGTCGGCCGAGCCGGGAAACGGCCCGCCCCAGATCAGCGCCGCGAAGTTCGCGCCGACGAACGGCATCGAGAGCGCGACCGAGTAGCCGATCACGAGCCCCATCCCTGAGAGCAGGTCGTCGACGAGCGAGTAGCCGAGGTAGCCCTCGAGCAGCGCGAAGATCAGCATCGTCACGCCGACGTAGTAGGTCAGCTCGCGCGGCTTGCGGAACGCGCCGGTGAAGAAGACGCGGAGGAGATGAAGCACGATCGCGGCGATGAAGACGTCGGCGGCCCAGTGGTGGGTCTGCCGCATCAGCAGGCCCGCCTTCACCGAGAACGAGATGTCGAGCACCGAGCGGTAGGCCTGCGACATCTCCGTCCCGTCGAGCGCCTGGTACGGACCGTCGTAGTGCGTCGGCGCCGTCGAGTCGACGAAGAAGAACGTCAGGTAGACGCCCGTGCCGACGAGGACGACGAAGGAGTAGAGCGCGACCTCGCCGAGCAGGAACGACCAGTGGTCCGGGAAGGCGTAGCGCAGCGTCTTCTTGAGGAGCGGCGCCGAGTTCGTGCGCTGGTCGAGGTAGCGGACGGTGCGCTTGATCACGACGACGCCTTCCGGTCGCGCACGCCCGACCACGACGGGCCGACCGGCCCGCTGAAGTTGCCCGCCGCGCGCAGCGTCCCGTCACGCGCGATCTCGAGCGGAAGCTGTGGCAACGGCCGCCCGGCGGGACCGAAGAGCACCGTGCCGCCGGTCGCGGGGTCGAACGTCGAGTAGTGGCACGGGCAGACGAGCGCGGGACGCGGCTCCGCCGGCGGGTAGAGCGGCTTGCGGTAGAGGTTGATCGCGCAGCCCGCATGGGTGCAGATCCGCGAGTACGCGACGATTCCTTCCGGCGCCCAGTGCTCGCGTCCGGCCGGCAGGTGGAGCTGCGAGACCGGGAGCCGCACGAGCACGAGCGGCGAGCCGATCTGGTCGCGGTCCGCATGCGCGGCGTAGGCGCCGTAGAAGTCGTTCTCCTCGACGTCGTCGGCCTTGAGCGGCAACCCGTCTTCGCCGACGAGCATGCGGCCGCGCCGCCACGGGGTCTGCGCGAACGACCGGAGATCGAACGCCGGCCCGAGCGAGACCGCGGGCGCCACGAGCGCGAGCCCGAGCGTGCCGATCGCGCCGGCGCCCGCCATCGTCACGAGCCGCTTGCGCGTGAAGCGCTCGCCACCCTCCTCGACGAGCTCGTCGATCTGCTCCTGCGCCGCCGGATGGCCTTCGGACGGATACGGCTCGTCGAGCTCCTCCGTGACGACGAGGCGCTTGCCGATGACCACGAACGCAGCGGCGAGGAACGCGAACGAAAGCCCGAGCGAGAGCCCGAGGTAGGGCGTCTGGTTGCCGATCCGGTCGAGCGCGTAGACGGCGATCGCTCCGCCGGCGCAGAGCGTCGCGGCGGCGAAGAGCGCGAGCACCACGTTCTCGGCGCCGCGGTCGGGTCTTCCCGGTGGGACGATCCTCCGCTCACGGTTGCGCTGTCCGCGCCCAAGCAGCAGCACCATGCCGGCGATCGCTGCGTCCTTGAACCGGCTCAATGCCCGAACCGCTTTCCGATCGCCATGCACGTCGCGACGAGGGCGACGATCGCGATGAACCACGTCACCATCCCCTCGGGAACCGGACCGATCTCGCCGATTCCCCAGCCACCGCGATCGTCGGGGTGCGCCGTCGTCAGGACGTAACGGACGATCGAGTCGAGCTGTGCGTTCGTGATCGCGCGCGTCGAGAACGTCGGCATCAAGTACGGGCCGATGCGCACGGCCTCGGCGATGCGCGCAGCCGGCAC
>JASLGD010000581.1 GCA_030150305.1 Caldimonas sp.
CGTCACGGTCTCCTCGAGCCGCTCGACCGGCGACGCGCCGTCGGCCTTCACGGTCTGCTCCCACCCGGCCGCGCTGCGGCGCAGCCTGAGGGCGATGCCGGCGCGCGCGAGGGCGCGTCCGACGGTGTCGAAGTAGTGCGACTCGAGCGCGTGCGTCTGTGCGCCGCGCGCCGCGAGCGTCGCGCCGACCGCCGTCGCCGCGGCTTCGGTCAATCCGAGCTTCAGCTCGACTTCGGCCACGGTCAGCTCACGTCGCCGGCAGCGCGCTCAGCCAGAAGCGCAGCTGCGCGACCTTGACGTTGCCCGCGTTGTCGAAGTAGCGGCTCTGCCAGGCGTCGGAGTCGAGCGAGAGCGTCGCCTCGGGAGCGCCGGCGGCGCGCGCCCGCTTCTGCAGCGTCCAGCGCCACGAGAAGTGGTCGTAGACGTCGAGCACGTGCGTCGCGTACGCCGCCGCGAGCGCACGCTGGCCGCGCACGATGACGAGGTTCTCGTCGTTGTTGAACGAGGCGCGGTGGCCCAGGTTGTGGCTGCCGGTCACGACGGCGCAGTCGGGCGAGAACGGATCGACGACGATGATCTTGTCGTGCGTCACGGCGAAGCCCGCCGACAGCAGCTCCTTCTTCCAGCCGGCGGGAACGTCGTCGCCGAGCGCCTCGGCCTGGATGACGCGCGGATCCTGCTTGCCGCCGCTGCCGTGCAGCTCGTAGTAGAACGACTCGGCCGCCGAAGGATTGGTGACGCAGCCGCGCACGAAGAGCTCCTTGTTCGCCTTCTGCGCCGCGCCCGCCCAGTTGGCGACGCTGGGCGAGCCGGGGAAGAAGACGAGAAAGAGGACGGCACGTTTCGCGCCCGCGATCAGCTGCGCGACTTCCTTCATGTCGGGCGGCGGCACCTCCTTGGCGATCGTCGCGCGCAGCTTCGGCGTGTTCGGCGAGAACCAGCTCGTCGCCTTCGCGCCGCCGGCGAACGCGAGCGTCTTCGACGTCGCGTCCCACGTTCGCAGCGCGCTCGCCTGCAGCCTGGCCGGATCTCCCTTGGCGGCGAGCGTGTCGGCGGCGAGCCGCTTCCAGTCGCCCAGATAGCGGCTCGCGAGGCCGGCGTCGTCGCACACCATCGTGTTGTTGGTCTGCGCGCACAGGCCGGTCGACGTCCAGTTGGTCGAGCCGAACAGCACCGCCTTCGCCGCGCCGTGGCGGTCGACGTAGACCAGGTACTTGTTGTGGCCGATCTGGCCGTCGGGGAGCATGCGGTCGATCAGCTGCCCTGCCGTCTTCGCGAGGCGCTGCCGCGACGCCGCGTTGCCGTCGGTGATCGCGCTCGCGCTCTGCTCGTCCGCCGCGCTCGGGTTCGACAGGATCAGGTGCAGCCGCTTGCCGGCGCTCTCGAGCGCGCCGATCAGCTCGTCGTCGCCGAGCTCGTAGAGCGCCGCGTAGAGCGTGCCGCCGGCCTTCGCGCGCGCGACGAAGGCGAGCAGCGTCGGCAGCATGTCGCCGGCGAGGCTCGTTCGCAGCGCGTCCCGCGGCCTGGCGATCGCGGCGAGCAGCGCCGTCTTCGAGGGCTTGCCGCCGAGCGCGTTCGAGACCCGCTGGGTCGAGATCAGGCCGCGGTTGAAGACCGCCGCGACGCCGGGCGCGACGACCGGCGAGATCGCGATCTCGTTCGAGACGACGAACGCGACCGTCATCGGCTTCAGCTTGCCGGGCGCGCCGGCGAGCGGAACGATCTTGTAGCGAAACGCGCGCGACCCGCTCTGATCGGCGACGAGCCGCGCGTACGGGTCCTTCCAGTAGAACTTCTGGACCGGAAACGCGGCGGTCGTCTGCCCGGGCTTGGCGGTGAAGCCGGGGAAGACGGCCATCGACGGCAGCGCCGTCTCCCTTCCTGCGGCGTCGATCCGGTAGACGGCGAAGCCCAAGCAGCCGGCGAGCTTGGCGCCATAGCTCCAGGCGACGACGACGACGTCGTTGTCGCAGAAGGCGATCGCGTTCTGCATGCGCGGCTCCGGTGCGCGGGATCGAGGCGACAGTCTAGGAGTTTCCCGCACGCGCTTCGCGGGATTCCCCATACCCGAGGCGCTTGCGGATCGCCAGAATGCTTCGATCAGAACGAGACAGGAGACCTCCATGGGCATCACGCGTCGTGACCTTCTGCAGACCGTCGGCGCGGCAGGCCTCGCCTCGCTCGCCGGCGGCGCCCGCGCTCAGGCCGGCACGCTGAAGATCTCGCACCAGTTTCCCGGCGGCACGCTGACGGAAGGCGACTTCCGCGACCGCCTCTGCCGGCGCTTCGCCGCCGACATCGAGAAGCGCAGCAACGGCGCGCTGAAGGCGGCCGTGTACCCGGGCTCTTCGCTGATGAAGACCAACGCGCAGTTCTCGGCGATGCGAAAGGGCGCGCTCGACATCAGCCTCTATCCGCTCTCGTACGCGGGCGGGGAGGTGCCCGAGACCAACATCGGCCTGATGCCGGCGCTGGTGCCGAGCTACGAGGTCGGCGCGGCGTGGAAGACGAGCGACGTCGGCAAGCAGCTCGCCAAGGTGCTCGACGACAAGGGCATCGTCGTCCTCAGCTGGATCTGGCAGGCCGGCGGCGTCGCCAGCCGCGCCGCGCCGCTCGTGCAGCCCGAGGACGCCAAGGGCATGAAGGTGCGCGGCGGCAGCCGCGAGATGGACATGGTCCTCAAGCAGGCCGGCGCCTCGGTGATCTCGCTGCCGTCGAACGAGATCTACGCCGCGATGCAGACCGGCGCGATGGACGCGGCGATGACGTCGTCGACCAGCTTCATCTCGTTCAAGCTCGAGGAGATCGCCAAGCACCTGACGAGCGGGCGCAACAAGGCGTACTGGTTCATGTTCGAGCCGCTGCTGATGTCGAAGGACGTGTTCGCGAAGCTGCCGAAGGCGCAGCAGGACGTCGTGATGGCGGCCGGCGCAGAGCAGGAGAAGTTCGCGACCGAAGCGGCCCGGGCCGACGACAAGATCGCCGCCGACGTCTACGCCAAGGCCGGCGCCAAGGTGCACGACCTCGACGAGGCGACGGTGCGCAAGTGGCAGGCGATCGCGCGCGACACCGCGTGGAAGGACTACGCCGAGCGCAGCGACACCTGCAAGAGCCTGATGGCGGCGGCGCAGAAGCTGATCACGTGAACGATCGCCCCGCGGGCGCGATGAGCGCGCGCGCCGCGGCCGCCGACGCCGCGCTCGACGTCGCCGCCGACGCCGAAGTCGCGCCAGCAGGCACCGCGTCGCCGTTCGCGCTCGGCATCGATCCCGCGACCCCGCGCGTCCTCGTGCCGCTCGCGCGCCTGCTCGCGCGCATCAACCGCGTGATGGTCTCGATCGGCATGCTCGCGTTGCTCGCAGCGTCGCTTGTCCTGACGTCGAGCGTCCTCACGCGCTACTTCCTGCACGCGTCGACCGACTGGCAGGACGAGACCGCGGTCTTCCTGCTCGTCGGTGCGACGTTCCTCGCCGGCGCGTTCGTGCAGTCGATCCGCGGCCACGTCGGCATCGAGGCGGTGTCGACGCTGCTCTCGCCGCGCGCCGACGCGCTGCGGCGGGTCGCCGTCGACGCGCTCTGCCTCGCCTTCTGCGCGCTCTTCGCGTGGAAGTCGTGGACGCTGCTGCACGAGGCGTGGGTCGACAAGCAGACGACGTCGTCGACGTGGGGGCCGCCGCTCTGGATCCCGTACCTGCCGATGGCCGGCGGCATGACGCTGCTCACGCTGCAGCTCCTCGTCCACCTGACGGCAAGCGCGAACCGCGCGCGCGCCTCCACGCGGAGCCGCTGATGTCGATGCTCGCGCTCGGCCTGCTCTTCGCGGCAGTGACGCTGCTCTTCATGCTCTCGGGCGCGCCGATCGCGTTCGCGCTCGGCGCGGTCGCGGTCGTCTTCATGGCGTTCTTCATGCCGGCGGCGTCGCTCGACACGATCACGCAGAACGTCTACGAGGAGATGGCGTCGATCACGCTGCTCTCGATCCCGCTCTTCATCCTGAAGGGCGCCGCGATCGGCAGATCCCCCGCCGGCAAGGACCTCTACGCGGCGCTGCACGCGTGGATGAGCCGCATCCCCGGCGGGCTCGGCATCGCCAACGTCTTCGCGTGCGCGCTCTTCGCGGCGATGGCGGGATCGAGCCCGGCGACGTGCTCGGCGATCGGCTCGGCGGGGATCCCCGAGATGCGAAAGCGCGGCTACTCGCCGGGCTTCGCCGCCGGGATCATCGCCGCCGGCGGCACGCTCGGCATCCTGCTGCCGCCGTCGATCACGATGATCCTGTACGCGGTCGCCGCCGAGCAGTCGCTCGGCCGGCTGTTCCTCGCCGGCATCGGGCCGGGGCTGCTCCTCGTCGCGCTCTTCGCGGCGTACGCGGTGGTGCGCTATCGGAGCGAGCACCACACCGCGATGGCGGCACAACAGCAACACGGCACCGCGTCGGCGATCCTCGACGTCGACCGCTTCACGCTGCGCGAGAAGGTCGAGATGCTGCCGCGCGTGCTGCCGTTCGTGGTCCTCCTGATCGGCGTGATGATCGCGCTCTACGGCGGCTTCGCGACGCCCTCCGAGACCGCCGGCCTCGGCGCGCTGCTCGCGCTCGTGCTGATCGCGATCGTCTACGGCGTCTGGCGCGTCAAGGACGTCGCGCCGATCCTGTCGGCGACGCTCAGGGAGTCGACGATGCTGATGTTCATCATCGGCATGTCGCTGCTCTTCTCGTACGTGATGAGCTACCTGCACATCAGCCAGTCGGCGGCGGAATCGATCGTCGCCATGCACCTCTCGAAGTGGCTGCTGCTGGCGGCGATCCTGCTGCTCGTCATCGTGCTCGGGTTCTTCCTGCCGCCGGTGAGCATCATCCTGATGACGGCGCCGATCGTCCTGCCGCCGCTCAAGGCCGCGGGGTTCGACCTGATCTGGTTCGGCGTCCTGATGACGATCGTGATGGAGGCCGGCCTGATCCACCCGCCGGTGGGCTTGAACATCTTCGTCATCAAGAACATCGCGCCCGACATCCCGCTCGGCGCGATCATCTGGGGCGTGCTGCCGTTCGTCGTGCTGATGTTCGTCGCGGTCGTGATCATCTGCGTGCTGCCGGGAATCGCGACCGCGCTGCCCGACGTGGTGATGGGCGTGGTGCCCGGCGCGCGCTAGCGGCGCGCGCGGTTCGATCGCTCGCCCGCGTCGCGGTGCTCGATCGATCGCCGCGTCGCGTCACGGCGTCGCGGGGCGGTCGCGCGTGATGAGCGCGAGGTACGGCTCGATCGCGCGGCCCGCGAGCGGCTTCACCATCACGCGCAGCAGGTTCAGGCGCCGCTCCATCTGCAGCGGACCGCGCCGACGCACCTCGACGTAGCCCGAGCGTTCCCAGAAGCGCTCGGCGCGCGTGTTGCCGACCACGACGCCGAGCCCGGATCCAGTGCGCGCCGCGCTCGGCGAGCCACTGCTCGAGCTCGCGCAGCATCGCTGGGGCGGCGCCCGTGCCGTGCAGCGTGGTCGCGACGATGAAGAGCCCGATGTGGCCGACGTGCTCGGCAATGAGATCGAAGACGA
>JASLGD010000645.1 GCA_030150305.1 Caldimonas sp.
TCCGGCAGCGGCGGTCGAGGAGCGCGCCACGCCGACGCCGATCACAACGCCGCGAGCGAACGTCGACGCGGCGCGGACCGCGACGGCACCCGCGACAGCGCCTGCCGTGACAGCGCCTGCGGTCGCACCGCCTACGGTCGCACCGCCCGTCGCGACAGCTCCCGCTGCGACAGCGACCCCCGCGACAACGTCGACGACAACGCCGACGCCGGCGAGGCCGGCTGCGACGACACCTTCGACGACGCTGTCGACGACGCTGTCGGCGACGCCGTCGACATCGACGTCCGCGCCGCCGCGCGCCGAGCACGCGAACGACCGCGTCGAGCCGGCGCAACCGCCGACAGCGCCGCCGCTGGCACGCGCCGCGGAGGCGCCGCCGCGCGCGTCGGCGCCTGCGCCCCGTGCGCAGCGCCCACACCAGGAGACCGCGCAGAAGAGCGAAAGCTCGCCGCCGACCGCGCGACCGGCCGCGAACAGCCGGTGCAGTGATATTCTGCAGAAGGCCTCGCTCGAGCCGCTCACGCCGAGCGAGGCCGAGTACTTGAGGAGGGAGTGTCGATGACGGTCTCGTGGACGTCGCCGCGCGCCGCGCTCGCCGGCTTTGGCGCGGCGCTCGTTGGCGCCTTGCTCGCCGCGTGCGCCGCACCGCCCAAGGCGGTCGAGATCGGCGAGCTGCCGTTCGACCAGGCGGTCGCGCAGGCGAGCGATGCCATCGCGACGCAGGCGCAGACCGGGCCGGCGATCCTCGCCAAGCTGCAGAAGAAGAGCATCGTCCTCGACCCGATGCTCGACGCCGCGACCGGCCAGCAGACCGCGGCGACGACGCTGCTCGAGACGCGCGTCGGCGAGCGGCTTGCCAGCAAAGGCGACGCGTTCGAGATCCTGCCCTTCACGTCGGCGAACCTCGCCCGCGCGCAGCTGCTGCTCACCGGAACGATGACCCGCGTCGACGGCGAAGCCGGCGCGCGCAAGAAGGCGCTGCGCATCCAGCTCGCGCTCACCGACATCAAGGCCGGCACCGTCGTCGCGCAGGCGTCGGCGACGGCGCGCGACGAGGGCCTCGACCACACGCCGCTCGCCTACTACCGCGACAGCCCCGTGCTCGTGAAGGACAAGGTGATCGAAGGCTACGTGCGGACGACCGCGACGCCTCCGGGCCAGCGCGCCGACGCGTTCTATCTCGAGCGGATCGCGCAGGCGACCGTGATCCAGGAAGCGACGACGCTCTACAACCAGGAGCGCTACGTCGAGGCGCTCGGCAAGTACCGCAGCGCGCTCGCGATGCCGGCCGGCGAGCAGATCCGCGTCGTCAACGGCATCTACCTCGCCGCCGCGAAGCTCGGCCGCACCGCCGAGGCCGAGCAGGCGTTCGCGCGCGTCGTCGCGCTCGGCATCGCCTACAACGAGCTCGGCGTCAAGTTCCTCTTCAATCCAGGCAGCACCGAGTTCTGGTCGGACCCCAAGGTGAGCGGCGCGTACCCGATGTGGCTGCGCCAGATCGCGCGCGAGAGCACCAACGCCAAGGTCTGCATGAACATCGTCGGCCACACCAGCCACACCGGCTCGGAGCCGGCCAACGACGCGCTCTCGCTGCAGCGTGCCAACTTCATCCGGCAGCGGCTGGTCAGCGAGGCATCGTCGCTGTCCGCGAAGACGAAGACGAGCGGCATGGGGTTCCGGCAGAACATCGTCGGCAGCGGCACCGACAACGCGGTCGACGCGCTCGATCGGCGGGTCGAGTTCAAGATCGTTCCCTGCACGTGAGCACGGCGGCGGCGAAGCGCGGCGCTCGCCGCGGCCGCGGCCATCGCTACCACGTCTACGTCGTCGAGCTCTCCGACCGCGTCTGGAACGTCGCCGCGTTTCGCCGCGCCAATCCGGGCTACCAGCACGGCAAGCCCTTCGTCTACGTCGGCATGACCGGGCTCGACCCCGACCTGCGCTTCGATCGCCACATGCACGGCATCCAGGCCAATCGCCTCGTCCGCGACTACGGCGTGCGGCTGCTGCCGGCGCTGTACGAGGTCTACAACCCGATGCCGTACGAGGCGGCGCGCGAGATGGAAGTCGAGCTCGGGATCGGCCTGCGCGAAGCCGGCTACGGCGTCTGGCAGGCCTGAGCGTCGCGCTCGGCAGCGCGCCTGGCGAGCAGCGTCTCGAGCATCTGCGCGCGAACGCCGTAGAAGTCCTTCAGCTCGGCGAGCTCGGCGCGGGCGCGATCGCCGACCGCAGCGGCGGCGTCGCGGCGCCGCGCCAGGATCATCTTGTTCTTGCTGGTGTGCTCGAGCGAGACGAACTCGAACACGCGCGCCTCGTAGCCGCACGTCTCCAGCAGCAGAGCGCGCATGCTGTCGGTGACCATCTCTGCCTCCTGGCCGAGATGGACGCCGTGGCGGAGCAGCCCCGAGAGCGCGCGCGGCCGCGCGAGCTGCGGCCGCAGCTCCTTGTGGCAGCACGGCGCGCAGACGAGGACGGCGGCGCCGGCACGGATGCCGAGGTCGATCGCGTGGTCGGTCGCGGTGTCGCATGCGTGCAGCGCGATCATGATGTCGACCTCCTCCGGCGCGACGCTGCGCAGGTCGCCCTGCACGAAGCCGAGGCCCTCGCAGCGCGTACGCGCCGCGACGCCGTTGCAGAAGTCGACGAGCTCGGCGCGCAGCTCGACGCCCGTCACCTTCGGCGCGACGCCGAAGCGGCGGCGCAGGTGCTCGTGGACGGCGAACGTCAGGTAGCCCTTGCCGCAGCCGTAGTCGACGACGCGCAGCGGCCGCTCGCCCGCTGCCGCGGCGAGCAACGCCGGCGGCAACGCGTCGATCGCGTGGTCGAGCACCTCGAGAAACTTGTCGATCTGCCGCCACTTGCGCGCCATCGCCGGGACGACGCGGTGGCTCGCGTCGGTGATGCCGAGCTCGACGAGAAACGGCAGGTCGACCGCGAGCCGGCGCGCGCGCGCGCGATCGTGCGAAGACGGCGCGGTCGATTCGGTCGCCGGCCTCGCGGTCGGCGCACGCCGCGGCGACCGCAGCGTCGCGTTGCCCTTCTTGCCGACGAGCAGTTGCGTCTCGCCGTCGCGCGCCCTGAGCGTCGCGTGCGCGAACGCCGGCGCGCGGCTGCGGTCGAGGTGGCCGGCGATCGCCGCGATGCCGTCTTCGACCGCGCAATTGCGCGTCACGTCGCGCGTCGCGTGCGAGGCGACGAACGACAGCATCGGCGCGCCCTTGAGCGCGATGCGGCGGATGCGGATCGTCCGCGGCTCGCCGCCGGCGTCGCGGTTCTTCGCGAGCACGACCGACTCGAAGCCGCCGTCGCCGAGCGCGCTGCGCAGCGCCGCCAGGAAGGCGTCGATCGCAGGCGCGCGCGGCGCGCTCGGCGCGGCAGGCGGTGCAGCAGGAGCGAAGGTCGGCGTGGTCATGGCTCGGCAACAATTGTGGGCGCGCGCGCCGGCGACAATGGCGCCGGTTTCGCCAGCCATTCGCCATGGTCGCCATTGCCGACTACCCGTCGTTCGTCATCGCCGTCGTCGTCTTCCTGATGATTCCCGGGCCGGGCAATCTCGCGCTCGTGACGTCGACCGGCAAGGGCGGGCCGCGCGGCGGCCTCGCGGCGACGCTCGGCGTCATCGTCGGCGACCAGGTGCTGATGTGGCTCGCGGTGGCCGGAGTCGCGGCGCTGCTCATGACGCGACCCGCGGCGTTCCACGCCGTGCAGTGGGCCGGCGCCGCGTATCTCGCCTGGCTCGGGCTGCGCATGGTGCTCGCCAAGCCGGGCGATCGACCGGTGCTGACGATCCATGCCGGCCACTACTTCCGCCAGGCGTTCGCGATCACCCTGCTCAACCCGAAGGCGATCGTCTTCTACATGGCGTTCTTCCCCCTCTTCGTCGACCCGGCGCGGCCCGCCGGCGTTGCGACGTTCGCAGCGATGGCGGCGACGATCGCCG
Source organism: Caldimonas sp. (assembly GCA_030150305.1). Taxonomy (GTDB): domain Bacteria; phylum Pseudomonadota; class Gammaproteobacteria; order Burkholderiales; family Burkholderiaceae_C; genus Schlegelella_A. The sequence goes on from JASLGD010000645.1 coordinate 3,941, forward strand.
CGTTGACATTCGCCTACGGTGCGATCGTCACCGTCCTGACGCACCGGCTGGCGTCGCGGTTGCGCGCCGACCCGCGCATCGGCCGCGTCTTCGGCCGCGCCGCGGGAGTGTTCATGATCGGCTTCGGCATCAAGCTCGCGCTGTCGCGCTGAACGCGCCGGCACTCGCCGCGCAGTTCAGGCGGCGAGTCGCTCGCGCGTGCTGACGAGATCGGCGACGACTGCCGCGAGATCGATGGCGCTGCCGAGCAGCCGCGCCAGCGGCGGATTGCAGAGCGCGCCGATGCGGTCGAACGAGAACCAGCCGAAGCCGTCCATCTCCGGCCGGGTCCGACCCGAGCGACGCTCGACGAAGCAGCTCGTGCACTCCATCGAGCGCGGATCGATGCGCTCGGACAGGCACGCGAACAGGTGGAGGTCCTTGCTCGCCGTGTAGTCGTGGCGTCCGAGGTCGACGAGCGCGGCAGGCGCGAGACTGAGGCCGGTCTCCTCGCGCGTCTCGCGCAGCGCCGCGTCGCATGGCGTCTCGCCGGCCTCGATGCTGCCCTTGGGCAGGTCCCACTGGCGCTGGCCGGTGACGTGACAGAGCAGCAACTCGTGCGAGGCGAGGAGGACGACGATGCCGCAACTGAGCGTCCGGCGGCGATGGAGCGGCATGCGATCGAGCATCGCTGCGATTGTCCGGATGCGAGGAGCGCTGCGGCGCTGCGCGCGCGCGCGGAACGGGCGCGGCGTCAACTCCTCGACACTCGCCGCGCCGCGCCGACGTGCGGCAGCGCGACGACGGTCGCCGTACGATCCGCGGGTGGCGCGCACGCACGGCTTCGCCCTCTTTCCGACTGCGATCGGCGACTGCGCGATCGCGTGGAGCGTCGCCGGCATCAGCGGTGTCTGGCTGCCGTCGAGCATCGCCGGCGCGCTGCCGCGCACGATCGTTCGCCGCCACCCGCACGCGATCGCGACGAGCGCGCCCGAACCGTTCACGACGCTGCCCGGAGCGATCGCTCGCTTGCTGGCTGGGGAACGGATCGACTTCGACGACGTGCCGCTCGACCTCGCCGACGCCGAGCCGTTCGACGCCCGCGTCTACGCCGCCGCACGCTCGGTCCGGGTCGGCGAGGTCGTCACCTACGGCGAGCTCGCGACCCGCGTCGGTCGCGATGCGACGGCACGCGAGGTCGGCCAGGCGCTCGGGCGCAACCGCTGGCCGATCGTCGTCCCGTGTCACCGCATCGTCGCCAGCGGCCACGGCCTCGGCGGCTTCTCGGCGCCCGGCGGCACGGCGACGAAGCAGCGCCTGCTCGCAATCGAGCACGCGCGACGACGCGGCGCGCCCGATCTGTTCGATCTCGCTGGCTGAAGGTCGCTTCGCGCGTCAGGTCGCAAGACTGGCGCCGCCCACCGGCGCCTCGACGACCGTTTCGTCCGGCGTCCGGATCGAGCCGTCGGGCCGCTCGTAGGTGCCGATCAGGCAGCCGCTCGCCAGGCCGTGCTCGCCGAGCGCCTCGAGCACCGCGTCGCGGCCGGGCGTGCCGTCGAACTCGCCGCCGGCGAGCGCGAACACCTGGAATGCGTAGCGATGGGTGCCGTGCCCCGGCGGCGGGTCGGGCGGAAGCCATGCCGCCTGCAGGTACGAGTTGCGACCGGTGCGCACGCCGCTGCCCTCGTGGTCCTTGCTCGGCAGCGCGGCTTCGGCGAGCGCGCCGTCTGCGGCAGGGAGGTCGACGACGATCGCATGGACGAGCGGCTGCGGCGTCGGTGCGTCGGCGTCCTCGACGATGACGACGAGCGATCGCGCGCCCTCGGGAACGCCGCTCCACTGCAGCGGCGGCGAGACGCCGGCGCCGTCGGCGGTGTAGCGCGCCGGGATCGGCGCATGGTCGGCAAACGCCAGGCTGGTCACGGTGATCTGCGCCATGCCGGCGCGCAGATCGACCGCGTGGAAGGCGATCTTCTCGAGGCCGGCACGCTGGCCGCGCAGCGCATGGCCGATCGAGTCGGGAAGCTTTTCGAGCACGTGCACCTCCTGGTCAACGCCGTGCGAGAGCATTCGTCGTGCCTTCGTGCGCGCTCGGCGACGCGCTCGTCAAGCTTGAGGAGGCCTCCCTCTTGGTCGGGATGCCGGCACCGATGCACGCGTCGCAGACTGCGGCCGCCGCGCAGCGCCAGGCATCGGGTCTGGATAGCGAGCGCGACGCCACCTTCGACGAGGAGCTCTCCATGCCATCCGAAACCAACCGCGAACTGCGTGCCGCGACGCTGAAGCTGAGCCAGGGCCCCGACATGCCGGTGCTCACCGCGCGGATGCCGCCGCACGCCACGGCCGACGAGTTCGGCCGCACTGCCAAGGGTGCGTTCGACCTGATCAGCAAGCTGACCGGCCACCCGTGCATGTCCGGCCGCATCAAGTTCGTCGTCGACGATCTGCTGCTCGGCGAAGTCACGCGCGTCGACCTGCGCACCGGCGAGCTCATGAACGCCTGACGGGAGGCGACGATGAGCGCGCGTCCGCGTGTCGGCCTGCTGCACAACCCGACGACCTCGGCGCTGCTGGCGCACGCGGGCGCGCTCGTCGAGCACCTGTCGGCGATGCCGGAACGGCTGTGGTTCGACTTCGGCGCCGAGGCGCCGCGCGGCCGCCGCTTTCACCGCGCGCACGCAGCGATCGACGAGCTGAGCGCGGCGCTCGACGGCCCGCCGGCGCGCACCTTCGCCGGCCACGGCCTCGGCCTGTCGCTGCCGAGCGCGATGCCGCTCGACGACGCGATGCTCGACGCGGTGGCGGCGATGACGCGCCAGCTCGGCGGCTGCGCGTGGTACAGCGAGCACCTCAACCTCTTTCTCACGCCCAAGGGCGGCGTCCCCAACGCGCAGGCCGGTCTCGGGCTGCCGGTCGTCTACGACGAAGAGTCGTTCGCGCTGATCGCGGCCAAGCTCGCGCGCCTGCGCGACGCCGTCGGCTGCCGCGTGCTGCTCGAAAACGGCAGCTTCTTCACTCCGGTCCCCGACGTCGACATGAGCGAGCCCGAGTTCCTCAATCGACTGCATCGCGAAGGCCATTGCGGCACGCTGCTCGACCTGCACAACCTGCTCGTCAACGAGCGCAACTCCGGCCTCGCGATGGTCGACTACGTCGGGCAGCTCGACCTCGACGCGGTCGAGGAAGTGCACCTGGCCGGCGGCGACGATGCCGAGGGCTTCTACATGGACAGCCACTCGACCGCGACTCCCGAGAGCGTCTGGGAGCTCGCGTTCGACGTCCTGCCGCGCTGCCGCAACCTGCGCGCGATCACGTTCGAGTACCAGGAGTCGTACTTCGAGGACATCGGCGTCGCCGCGCTCAGCCGCGAGCTCGAGCGCATGCACGTGCTCGCCGACGCCTGCGCGCGCGCCGACGCCGAAGTGCGCGCGACGGCGGAGCTCGCCGATGCTCGCTGACTTCCAGCAGGCGCTGAGCGACGTCACGGCCTCGGTGGCGCTCTGTCGCGCGCTGCGCGCCGACCCCGCGCTGCTCGACGAGCGCTACACGCTCACCGCGCGCGAGGCGGCGCGGCTGCGCGCGATCGCCGGCCATCCGGGAATGGCGGCGGCGTGCACCGTCTATCGCATGAACCGGCTCGCGCCGCTGGCGATGAACCTGCGCGGCACCTTGCGCGCGCTCGGGCCGGCGCTGCGCAAGACGGTCGACGCGTACTGGGCCGATCATCCGCGCGGACACGCGCACTTCTACGTCGAGTCGTGCCGCTTCGCCGAGTGGCTCGCACAAGCGATCCACTCCGGGCTCGCAGTGCCCGACGCGGCGCAGAGCGAACTCGCGCGCGAAACGGAGCTCGTGCGCGCCGCGCTCGCGGCGTCGTGCAGCGAAGACGCCGGCGCCGACTAGGCCCGCAGCGGCGGCGAAAAAAATGGGCGCCGACGGCGCCCCGCCCTCCCTCTCGGAGGGAGGGCAGCGAAGCGGAAGGGAGCAACCCTGCCTGCGACGCCGTCGCAAATGAGACGTGTGTCGGGCTTTGCCCGTCACACGTCGATATTTGCGACCCGCAGCGCGTTGCCCTCGATGAAGTTGCGCCGCGGCTCGACCTCGTCGCCCATCAGCATCGTGAAGACGCGGTCGGCCTCGATCGCGTCGTCGAGCTGCACCCGCAGCAGCCGGCGCACCGCCGGGTCCATCGTCGTCTCCCAGAGCTGCTCGGGATTCATCTCGCCGAGGCCCTTGTAGCGCTGCCGCGCCACCGCGGCCTCGGCCTGCTGCAGCAGCCACGTCATCGCCTCGCGGAAGTCGCCGACCTTGGCCTCCTTCTGCTTGTCGCCTTCGCCGCGCTTGACGACCGCGTCCTCGCCGACGAGGCCGCGGAAGGTGCGCCCGGCCGTGCTGAGCGCCTCGTAGTCGGCACCGTGGACGAAGTCGGCGGTGATCACGCTCGACTTGACGTTGCCGTGGTGCAGCCGGCTGATGCGCAGCACGTGCTTGTCGGTGCGCGCGTCGAACTCGGCAGCGACCTCGGCGTCGTGCAGCGCCGCCTGCAGCGCCGCCGCCGACTGCTCGGCCGCCGCGAGCGAGTCGAGGTCGAGCGCGAGGCCGTTGGCGATCGCGCGCAGCGCGTCGACGTCCATCCAGTTCGAGAGGCGCTCGACGACGTTCTTCGCGATGACGTACTTCTGCGCGAGCGCCTCGAGTGTCTCGCCCTCGAGCACCGCAGCGGTCGCATCGCCGGGCGGATGGCGGCCGGTCTCGAGGCGCGCGTCCTTGAGAGCGACCTTCATCAGGTAGCTGTCGAGCTCGTGGCCGTCCTTCAGGTACTGCTCGTCCTTGCCGAACTTGACCTTGTAGAGCGGGGGCTGCGCGATGTAGACGTAGCCGCGCTCGACCAGCTCGGGCATCTGCCGGAACAGGAACGTGAGCAGGAGCGTGCGGATGTGCGCGCCGTCGACGTCGGCGTCGGTCATGATGATGATGCGGTGGTAGCGCAGCTTGGCGACGTCGAAGTCGTCGCCGCCGGTGCCCTTGCCGATGCCGGTGCCGAGCGCCGTGATCAGCGTCAGGATCTCGTTGCTCGTGATGAGCTTCTCGTAGCGCGCCTTCTCGACGTTGAGGATCTTGCCGCGCAGCGGCAGGATCGCCTGGAACTTGCGGTCGCGGCCTTGCTTGGCCGAGCCGCCCGCCGAGTCGCCCTCGACGATGTAGATCTCGCAGAGCGCCGGGTCCTTCTCCTGGCAGTCGGCGAGCTTGCCGGGCAGGCCCATGCCGTCGAGGACGCCCTTGCGTCGGGTCATCTCGCGGGCCTTGCGTGCCGCCTCGCGCGCGCGTGCGGCGTCGACGATCTTGCCGCAGATGATCTTCGCGTCGGTCGGGTTCTCGAGCAGGTAGTCGTTGAGCGCCTTGCTGACGACGTCCTCGACCGGGCCGCGCACCTCGCTCGAGACGAGCTTGTCCTTGGTCTGGCTCGAGAACTTCGGCTCCGGCACCTTGACCGAGAGGACGCACGTCAGGCCCTCTCGCATGTCGTCGCCGGTGACCTCGACCTTGGCCTTCTTGGCGAGCTCGTTGTCCTCGATGTACTTGTTGATGACGCGCGTCATCGCCGCGCGCAGGCCAGTCAGGTGCGTGCCGCCGTCGCGCTGCGGGATGTTGTTGGTGAAGCAGAGGACGTTCTCGCTGTAGCCGTCGTTCCACTGCATCGCCACTTCGCTCGTGATCGTCGAATGCTGGTCGCTCTCTTTCTTGCCAGTCGCGTAGAAGACGTTCGGGTGCAGGACCTTCTTGCCGGCATTGATGAACTCGACGAAGCCCTTGACGCCGCCGGCGAACGCGAAGTCGTCCGACTTGTTGTTGCGCTCGTCGACGAGCCGGATGCGCACGCCGTTGTTGAGAAAGCTCAGCTCGCGCAGGCGCTTGGAGAGGATGTCGTAGTGGAAGTCGATGTTCGAGAAGATCTCGAGGTCGGGCAGGAAGTGGACCTCGGTGCCGCGCTTCTCGGTCTCGCCGGTCACCTTCATCGGCGAGACGAGGACGCCGTTTCGCTCCTCGATCTCGCGGTCCTGGGGAACGCCCTGACGGAATTCCATGAAGTGCGTCAGGCCGTCGCGCCGCACCGTCAGGCGCAGCCACTTCGAGAGGCCGTTGACGCACGAAACGCCGACGCCGTGCAGACCGCCCGAGACCTTGTAGCTGTTCTGGTTGAACTTGCCGCCGGCGTGCAGCTCGGTGAGCGCGATCTCGGCGGCCGAGCGCTTCGGCTCGTGCTTGTCGTCCATCTTGACGCCGGTCGGGATGCCGCGGCCGTTGTCGACCACCGAGATCGAGTTGTCGGTGTGGATGGTGACGACGATGTCGTCGCAGAAGCCGGCGAGCGCCTCGTCGATCGAGTTGTCGACGACCTCGAAGACGAGATGGTGCAGGCCGGTGCCGTCGGACGTGTCGCCGATGTACATGCCGGGCCGTTTGCGAACAGCCTCCAGGCCTTCGAGGATCTGGATCGAACCTTCGCCGTACGCACCGTCGCCTTCCGCCGCTTCGCGAAGCAGCGCCGGGTCGACCACCGCGGGGATCGCCGCCGACGCCATGTCGGTGTGCGTGCCTGCGACCTCGGGAGGCGCTTCGTCGTGCTTGTCGGTCGTCATCGATCGTTCTTTGGTGTTCGCTCTCAAGGTCAGATCCGCATCGGCATGACGACGTACTTGAACCCGGACTGCTCGGGCACGGTGATGAGCGCGCTCGAGTTGGTGTCCTGCAGCTCGACCGTGACCATCTCCTGGCCCATGTTGGCGAGCGCGTCGATCAGGTAGGTGACGTTGAAGCCGATCTCGATCGGATCGCCGCCGTAGTCGATCTCGAGCTCCTCCATCGCCTCTTCCTGCTCGGCGTTGGACGACGCGATGCGCAGCATCCCCGGCTCGAGGTTGACGCGCACGCCCTTGAACTTGTCGCTGGTCAGGATCGCGGCGCGCTGCAGGCTCTGCAGCAAGGGCGAGCGGCCGAGGGTCACGCGGTTCTTGTGGTTCTTCGGGATGACGCGGTTGTAGTCGGGGAACTTGCCTTCGACGAGCTTGGAGACGAACTCCATGCCGGCGAACGAGAACTTCGCCTGGTTCGGCGCGAAGCGCATCTCGATCGTCGTCTCGTCGTCCTTCAGCAGACGCTGCAGCTCGAGCACGGTCTTCCTCGGCAGGATCACCTCCTGCTTCGGGATGTCGTTTTCGAGCGTCGACTGGGCGAGCGCGAGGCGGTGGCCGTCGGTCGCGACCAGGGTCAGGCTCTTGCCTTCGGCGACGAAGAGGATGCCGTTGAGGTAGTAGCGGATGTCGTGCACCGCCATCGCGAAGTGGACCTGGCCGATCAGGTTCTTGAGCGTCTTCTGCGGCACGCTGAACATCGGGCCGAAGTCGGCCGACTCCTGCACCAGCGGGAAGTCGTCGGCCGGCATCGTCTGCAGCGTGAAGCGGCTCTTGCCGCCGGCGAGCGTGAGCTTGGTCTGCGTCGACGACAGCGTCACGGTCTGGTCCGGCGGCAGCGAGCGGAGGATGTCGATCAGCTTTCTTGCGCCGACCGTCGTCGCGAAGCTGCCGCTGTCGCCGCTGAGCTCGGCGCTCGTGCGCACCTGGATCTCGAGGTCGCTGGTCGTGAACTCGATCGCCCCGCCGGTCTTTCGGATCAGCACGTTGGCGAGGATCGGCAGCGTGTGCCTGCGCTCGACGATGCCCGAGACGGCCTGCAGCGCAGCCAGGAATTTTTCTTGGGCTGCTTTCAAGACAATCATGTCAACCTCTTGAACTGGTCGTGGTAGTAAGTGCGGGCCGCTTTTGTGGACAAGCGCATTTTCCTTCCTTCGGACAGACACTTAGGCCGAGGCAAAGCCTGTCGAGCAGGCCCTGCGACGCACCGCGCGAAACCGGAACAACTTCGGCGGAGGAGACTTCGCTGTGGACAGATCGCGAAACGCAGCGTCGTTGTCCCCAGCGTTGTCCCTTGACACGAATGCCTGGCTGCTGCACGTCAGCCCTTGAGCGTCTGCTCGAGCACGTGCAGCTGGTGGTTGAGGTCGGTGTTCTTCTGGCGCTCGGCGGCGATTTTCCTCACTGCGTGGAGCACCGTCGTGTGGTCGCGGCCACCGAACAGCTCGCCGATCTCGGGCAGGCTCTTCTGCGTCATCTCCTTGGCGATGTACATCGCGATCTGGCGCGGCCGCGCGATCGACGCCGGCCGCTTCTTCGAGTACATGTCGGCGACCTTGATCTTGTAGAAGTCGGCGACCGTCTTCTGGATGTTCTCGACGCCGATCTGCCGGTTCTGGATCGAGAGCAGGTCCTTCAGCGCTTCGCGCGCGAGCTGGATGTTGATGTCCTTGTGGCTGAAGCGCGAGTAGGCGAGGATCTTGCGCAGCGCGCCTTCGAGCTCGCGCACGTTGGCGCGGACGTTCTTGGCGACGAAGAAGGCGACGTCCTCGGGCATCGGCGTCGCCTCCTGCTCGGCCTTCTTCATCAGGATCGCGACGCGCATCTCGAGCTCGGGCGGCTCGATCGCGACCGTCAGGCCGGCGTCGAAGCGCGACGTCAGCCGCTCGTCGATGTCCACCAGCCCCTTCGGGTAGGTGTCGCTCGTCATGATGATGTGCGCGCGCTTGGCGAGCAGCGCCTCGAAGGCGTTGAAGAACTCCTCCTGCGTGCGTTCCTTGCCGGCGAAGAACTGCACGTCGTCGATCAGCAGCAGGTCGAGCTGGTGGTACTTCGCCTTCAGCTCGTCGAACGTCTTGCGCTGGTAGTTCTTGACGACATCGGTGATGAACTGCTCGGCGTGCAGGTAGAGGACGCGCGCCTCGGGCCGGTCGGCGAGCAGCGCGTTGCCGACGGCGTGGATGAGGTGGGTCTTGCCGAGGCCGACACCCCCGTAGACGAACAGCGGGTTGTACATCTGCCCGGGCGCGCCGGCGACGTGCAGCGCCGCGGTGCGCGCCATCTGGTTGGCGCGGCCGGGGACCAGGGTGTCGAAGGTCAGCGAGGTGTTGATGCGATGCCGCG
>JASLGD010000416.1 GCA_030150305.1 Caldimonas sp.
CTTCGGCAGCGGCCGCGCCGACCGCTGCGCTCGACTCGCCTGCGCTCGAGCACGTCGCGCGCACGCTGCTGCGGCGCTACGGCGTCGTCTGCTGGCGATTGGTCGAGCGCGAAGCGGCGTGGCTGCCGCCGTGGCGCGACCTCGTCCGCGTGCTGCGCCGGCTCGAGGCGCGCGGCGAGATCCGCGGCGGCCGCTTCATTGCCGGCGTCGCCGGCGAGCAGTACGCGCTGCCCGACGCCGTCGCGACGCTGCGCCAGGTGCGCCGCCGCGCCGCCGACGGCACGCTCGTCTGCGTCGCCGCGAGCGACCCGGCGAACCTGCTCGGCAGCGTCGTTCCCGGGCAGCGCGTCGCGCGCGTTCCCGGCGCGCGCGTCCTCTGGCGCGACGGCGTGCCGTTGGCGACGAGCGTCGGCGGCCAAGTCGAATGGCTCGCCGGCGACATCGACGCAGCCGAGCGAGCGCGCCTGGCGCGGGCGATCGCCTTCGAGCCGTTCGCGCAACTCGACGCGCGCCTGCACGGCGAGCGCACGACCGCTTAGCGGACGGGTCCGGGGGCACCGGGATAGTTCTGAGCGTCCGGCCGGCGCGAACCGGCACGATCGCGGCACCGCCACCCGCCGCATCGACCATGACCGCGCTCCATCTGCTCGATCGTCGCATCGGCGACGCCTGGCCGTCGCTCGCAAGCGATGCCGACGTGCGCGCCTTCGAGGCGGTGCCGTACGGCGAGCGCATCGCCGCCGCGAGCACCTACGAAGCGCTGCGTCTCGGCGCGGGCGCAGCGCCCGAGACGCCGGCGATCGTCTTCCTGCCGAACGCCGATCCCGACGACGGGCCGGTGCGCATCGCGCACCGCGACTTCTTCGCGCGCGTCACGCAGGCGGCGAACGCGTTTCACTCGCTCGGCGTCGGGCCCGGCGACGTCGTGAGCCTGTTGCTGCCGCTCGTTCCGCAGGCGTTCTACGCGCTCTTCGGCGCCGAGGCCGCGGGCATCGCGAACCCCGTCAACCCGCTCCTGTCGGCGGCGCAGATCGGCGAGATCCTGCGCGCCGCGAAGACGACGGTGCTGGTCGCGCTCGGGCCGGTGCCCGGCACCGAGATCTGGTCGAAGGTCGAAAGCATCCGCGATTCGCTTCCGGACCTGCGTGCGGTGCTCGTCGTCGGCGGCGACGGTAGCGCGGTGAACGGCGCGCAGTCGTTCGACGCGCTGGTCGCTGCGCAGCCTGCTGATCGTCTTGTCAGCGGCCGCACGATCGCGGCGAGCGACACCGCGGCGTACTTCCACACCGGCGGCACGACGGGCATGCCCAAGCTCGTCCGCCACAGCCACGGCAACCAGGTCTACCAGGCGTGGGGATGCGGCCTGATGCTGCGCAACCGTCCCGGCGCGACGCTGCTGTTCGGGCTGCCGCTCTTTCACGTCGGCGGTGCGTTGACGCAGGCGCTCGCGCCGCTCGCCGCGGGCTGCACGCTCGTCGTGCTCTCGCCCGCGGGATGGCGCAACCCGAACGCGGTGAGGAACGTGTGGCGGCTCGTCGAGCGTTTCCGGCCCGAGCTGTTCGGTGGCGTGCCGACGGTGCTCGGCGCCGCGATTCAGGTTCCCGCCGACGGCAGCGACACGTCGAGCATCCGCTTCGCTTCGGGCGGCGGCTCGGCGATTCCGGTGCCGATCGGCCAGGCGTACACCGAGCGCTTCCGCGTTCCCGTGCTCGAGGTGTACGGCATGACCGAGACCTCGAGCGTGCACACGATCGCGTACATGGAGCGCCCGGTGCGGCTCGGCTCGGTCGGCCACCCGATGCCGTACAGCCGCGTTCGCATCGTCGAGCTCGACGGCGACGGGCGCGTGCGCCGCGAGTGCGCGCGCGGCGAGATCGGCGTCGTCGCGATGGCCGGGCCGGGCGTGTTCGCGGGCTACGTCAGCGACGTCCACAACCGCAACGCCTTCGTCGAGCCGGGCTGGGTCAACTCGGGCGACCTCGGCCGCATCGACAACGACGGCTACCTCTGGCTCACCGGCCGCGCCAAGGACCTGATCATCCGCGGCGCGCACAACATCGACCCGCTCGCGATCGAGGAGGTCTTCTTCACGCATCCGGCGGTCGCGCTCGCGGCGGTCGTCTCCGAGCCCGACGCCTACGCCGGCGAGCTGCCGGTCGCATACGTGCAGAGCAAGCCCGGCGCGCGCGCGACCGCCGAAGAGCTGCTCGCCTACGTCGCCGAACGCACTCCCGAGCGCGCCGCGGTGCCGGTGCAGCTCTACTTCGTCGACGCGATTCCGCTGACCGCGGTCGGCAAGGTCTTCAAGCCGGCGCTGCGCTGGGACGCCGCCGAGCGCGCGGTACGGCGGATGCTCGCGCCGGTCGTCGCGGACGGCGAAGGCTGCACGCTCGACGTCGCGGTCGGCAACCACGCCGAGCACGGCACGCTCATCACCGTGACGCTCGGCGGCGCGTCGTCGGCGGCGCGTGCGCTCGTCGAGCAGCGCGTCCACGAGAAGCTCGATCCGCTGCCGCTGAAGCACGTCGTCGTCGTGCGCTGAGGAGCGCGGCGTCATCGCAGGATCGCTTCGCGACGGCGCGGTCGCGACGGGTGGCGCGAAGCTTCCGGATCCGCGCTGCGGGGATGCATCGCTGCGGAAGTGATGCTGCGTCGCGTGCTGCTCTGTTCGTTGCACGCGCGGGCTCGGGACGGCGGGCGGTGTGCTCCGCTCCATGTCCAAGCGGCGCACTGTCCCTGCGCTCGCCCTAGCTCGCAGGCCCCGGCGAGCCGACGAGCGACGTCTCGCCCGCGGTGCCGCGCTGCGCGCGCGCGAAGAGCGTCAGCTGCACGCGGTGCAGACGCCCGTCGTCGACGAGCGGCAGCGCGTCGTCGTTCTGCAGCACGCCGTCGAGGCGCAGCTCGCCGCTGCCGGCCCCGTCGCGTTGCACGACCTCGATCTCGTACAGCGTCGCGCGGTGGCGGACCTGCAGCGTGCAGTGCGTCCATGAGGCCGGCAGCCGCGGCGCGACGACGAGGCGCAGCGCGCCGTCGACGGCGACGCGGCGCAGGCCGAGCAGCGATTCGACGACGAGGCGGTACATCCACCCCGCCGAGCCGGTGTACCAGCTCCAGCCGCCGCGGCCGGTGTGCGGCGCGACGCTGTAGACGTCGGCAGCCATCACGTACGGCTCGACCTTGTAGCGCGCAACGCCCTCGCGGCTGTCGGCATGGCGGACCGGATTGATCAGGTCGAGCAGCTGCCACGCGCGCTCGCGCTCGTCGAGTGCGGCGAACGCCATCGCCGCCCAGATCGCGCCGTGCGTGTACTGGCCGCCGTTCTCGCGCACGCCGGGCACGTAGCCGGCGATGTAGCCGGGGTTCGGGCCGCGCTGGTCGAACGGCGGGTCGAGCAGCTGGACGAGGCGCGCGTCGGGCCGGACGAGCTTCTCGTGGAGCGACGCCATCGCCTGCTGCGCGCGCGCCGGCTCGGCGACCTGCGACAGCACCGCCCAGCTCTGCGCGATCGAGTCGATCCTGCACTCGGCGCTGCGCGCGGAGCCGAGCGGCGCGCCGTCGTCGAAGTACGCGCGCCGGTACCACGCGCCGTCCCAGCCGTACGTCTCGAGGTTGGTGTGCAGCTTGGCGCGCTCGCTGACGCAGCGCGCTGCGGTCTCCCGATCGCCGTGGCGGGCGGCGAGCGCGCCGAAGCGCTCGAGGACGTCGGCGAGGAAGAAGCCGAGCCAGACGCTCTCGCCGCGGCCGTCGTGGCCGACGAGGTTCATGCCGTCGTTCCAGTCGCCACTGCCCATCAGCGGCAGGCCGTGGACGCCGAACCTGAGGCCGTGCGTCAGCGCGCGCAGCGCGTGCTCGTAGAGCGTCGACGACTCGGGCGAATGCGCCGGCAGGTCGTAGTACGACTCGTCGTGCGGCGGCACCGGACGGCCCTGCAGGTACGGCGCCGTCACGGCGAGGACGTCGACGTCGCCGGTCGCCTCGATGTAGCGCGCGAGTGCGAGCGGCAGCCAGAGGTAGTCGTCGGAGATGTGCGTGCGAACGCCGCGGCCCTGCGGCGGATGCCACCAGTGCTGGACGTCGCCTTCGGCAAACTGGCGGCTCGCGCAGAGCAGCAGCTGCTCGCGCAACATCTCGGGGCGCGCGTGCACGAGCGCCATCGCGTCCTGCAGCTGGTCGCGAAAGCCGAACGCGCCGCCCGACTGGTAGAAGCCGCTCCTCGCCCAGATGCGGCAGGCGATCGTCTGGTACAGCAGCCAGCCGTTGACGAGGACGTCGAGCGACGGATCGGGCGTCTTCACCTGCACCGCGCCGAGTGTCTTCGTCCAGTGCGCGCGCACCTCCTCGAGCGCGCGCTGCGCCGCGGTCGCGCCGCGGTACGTCTGCACGAGCTCGTCGGCCTCGTCGACGCTGCGGCCCATGCCGAGGCGAAACACGACGACCGTCGAATCGCCGTCGGCGAGCGTGAGCGGCACCTGGACCGCGGCGCACGGGTCGAGCGCGGCGCCGAAGCGCCCCGACAGCCGCGTGCGGCCGAGCGCCGCGGGGTTGCGCAGCGAGCCGTTGCGGCCGATGAACTCGGCGCGGTCGCAGGTGAAGCTGCTGCCGGCGAGCGTCGCGCCGTCGACGTCGAAGAAGCCGATCCAGTCGGCGTAGTCGTTGCTGTACGGATTGCGCGCGTGGATCGTGCCGCTCTCGGGCTGCACCTTGGTGACGATGTGCGGCGCCGACTTCGCGCGCAGGTCGCCGAGCACCCATTCGACGTAGCCGGTGGCGCTGATCCTGCGGCTGCGGCCCGAGACGTTCGTCAGCCGCAGCACCGAAAACTTGACCGCGGCGTCGAGCGCGACGAACACCTCGAGCTCGCTGCGGATGCCGTGCGCGACATGCTCGAAGATCGTGCTGCCGAAGCCGTGCCGCGCGACGTACGGCTCGGCGGAATCGGCGAACGACGGACACGGCAGCGACGTCGGCGACCAGAACTGCCCGGTCTCCTCGTCGCGCAGGAAGAAGGCCTCGCCGGAGGCATCGCTGATCGGGTCGTTGAGCCACGGCGTCAGGCGCAGCTCGTGCGCGTTCTCGCACCACGTGTACGCGCTTCCGGCCTCCGAGACGATGCAGCCGAAGCGCGGGTTGGCGATGACGTTGATCCACGGCGCCGGCGGCCGCTCGCCCGCGGCCGGCGCGACGACGTATTCGCGCCCGTCGGCGGCGAAGCCGCCGATGCCGTTGTCGAGCAACAGCCGGCGGGCGCCGCGGCGAAGCGTCGCCGCTGCCGGCGCG
>JASLGD010000646.1 GCA_030150305.1 Caldimonas sp.
TCGGCGACCGCCATCGGCCTGGCCGTCGCCGTGCTCTGCGCATGGGCGAAGACTTCGGGTCCGGTGCCGCTGCGCTGGGTGGTCAACGCGTACATCGAGCTGATCCGCAACACGCCGTTCCTGGTCCAGCTGTTCTTCTTCTTCTTCGCGCTGCCGGCGATCGGTTTGCGATGGTCGGCGCACACGGCAGCCCTGACGGCGATGATCGTCAACCTCGGCGCCTACGCGACCGAGATCATCCGCGCCGGCATCGAGGCGATCCCGAAGGGCCAGATCGAAGCCGGGCTCGCGCTCAACCTGAAGGCGCACGAGATCTTCCGCTTCGTCGTCCTCAAGCCCGCGCTGAAGGCGATCTATCCGGCGCTGACGAGCCAGTTCATCCTCCTCATGCTGAGCTCGAGCGTCGTCTCCGTGATCTCGGCCGACGACCTGACCTCGGTCGCCTCCAACCTGCAGTCGCAGACCTTTCGCAGCTTCGAGATCTACATCGTCGTCGCGGCGATCTATCTCGCGCTCGCGCTCTCGTTCTCGACGCTCTTTCGCGCCGTCTACCGACGCGCGTTCGACTACCCCGACCGGCGCTGAGGACGCCATGCGCACCTTCGGTCCGAACGACTTCCTCTTCATCCTCGCCGCCGCGCGCTGGACGCTGGCGCTCTCGCTGATCGCCTTCGTCGGCGGCGCGATCGGCGGCCTCGTCGTCGCGCTCAGCCGCACCAGCGACATCGCGTGGCTGCGCAACGCCTCTGCGGCGTTCATCCAGCTCTTCCAGGGAACGCCGCTGCTGCTGCAGCTCTTCCTCATCTTCTTCGGCGCGCCGGTGCTCGGCTTCGACATCAACCCGTGGATCGCCGCCGGCGTCGCGCTCGTCCTCAACAGCAGCGCCTTCCTCGGCCAGATCTGGCGCGGCTGCATCGAGGCGATCCCGCGCGGCCAGCGGGAGGCGGCCGACGCGCTCAGCCTCTCGTACCGCGACCGCATGCGCGACGTGATCCTGCCGCAGGCGGTGCGCATCGCCGTCGCGCCGACGGTCGGCTACATGGTGCAGATCATCAAGGGCACGTCGCTCGCGGCGATCATCGGCTTCACCGAGGTGACGCGCGCCGGGCAGATCATCAACAACGCCACCTTCCAGCCGCTCATCGTCTTCAGCGCGGTCGCGGCGATCTACTTCGTGCTCTGCTGGCCGCTCTCGCTGCTTGCGGCGGGAATCGAGCGCCGGCATCGCAGGGCGATTGCCCGCTGAGGTTGCGGGGCGCGCCGATTGCCGCATCATCGCTGCACCAAACCACAGGAGACAACGCCATGATCCGATCCCTACAGCGGCGCCGCTTCGGCATCGGCGCTGCGAGCTTCGGCTTCGCGGCTGCCTTGCCCGGCTGGCTGTTGCCCGCCGGCGCCCAGACCGTCGACGAGATCAAGAAGAAGGGCGAGCTCACGGTCGGGCTGCTGGTCGACTTCCCGCCCTACGGCACCGTCAACAGCAGCAACGAGCCCGACGGCTACGACGCCGACGTCGCGCGGCTGCTCGCCAAGGACTGGGGTGTCAAGGTGAAGCTCGTTCCCGTCACCGGCCCGAATCGCATCCCGTTCCTGCTCACCGACAAGGTCGACCTGCTGATCGCCTCGCTCGCGATCACGCCCGAGCGCGCCAAGCAGGTCCAGTTCTCCAAGCCGTACGCGGCGGCGACGATCGTGCTGCTCGCGAGCAAGAAGGCGAACGTCAAGGGTCCGGCCGACCTCAAGGGCCTGCGTGTCGGCGTCGCCCGCGCCAGCACGCAGGACATCGCGCTCACGGCGGTCGCACCGCCCGGCACCGAGATCCGCCGATTCGACGACGATGCGTCGGGCATGCAGGCGTTGATGTCGGGCCAGGTCGATGCGCTCGGCTGCTCGACGACCGTCGCTGCGCAGATCGAGAAGCGCGCGCCGGCAAACACCTACGAAGAGAAGTTCGTTCTCAAGCAGCAGGTGATGGGCATCGCCATGCGGCCGGGCCAAGCCGCCCTCGAGAAGGCCGTCAACGACTTCATCGACAAGAACAAGGGCAACGGCGAGCTCGACAAGCTCTACCAGAAGTGGCTCGGCACCAAGTTGCCGGCGATGCAGGCGACCTGACGCGCGGAGGTTGCGATGGGCGAGCGCGGCGCCGAGCCGATCATCCTGATCGAGGGCCTGGACAAGTGGTTCGGCCACTTCCAGGTCCTGACCGACATCCACCTCTCGGTCCGCCCCGGCGAGCGCATCGTCATCTGCGGGCCGTCGGGCTCGGGCAAGTCGACGCTGATCCGCTGCATCAACCGGCTCGAGACGGCGCAGAAGGGCCGCATCGTCGTCGACGGCGTCGACCTCGCCGCCGGCCGCCGCAACGTCGACGCGGTGCGCCGCGAGGTCGGCATGGTGTTCCAGCAGTTCAACCTGTTCCCGCACCTGACGGCGCTGCAGAACTGCACGCTCGCGCCGATGCGCTCGCGCGGCATGAGCCGCGAGGAAGCCCAAGCGACGGCGATGAAGTACCTCACGCGCGTGCGCATCCCCGAACAGGCGAACAAGTATCCGGCCCAGCTCTCGGGCGGGCAGCAGCAGCGCGTGGCGATCGCGCGGGCGCTTTGCATGAACCCGAAGATCATGCTGTTCGACGAGCCGACCTCGGCGCTCGACCCTGAGATGGTCAAGGAAGTGCTCGACACGATGATCGGCCTTGCCGAGGACGGCATGACGATGCTCTGCGTGACGCACGAGATGGGCTTTGCGCGCAGCGTCGCCGACCGCGTCGTGTTCATGGCCGAAGGCCGCATCGTCGAGGAGGCGCCGCCGGAGGCGTTCTTCGCGAATCCGAAGAACGAAAAGACGCGCAACTTCCTCGGCCAGATCCTGGTCTCGCACCATGTGCCCCGCGATCCGTTGCGCGATGCGGCGGCGGCTCTGGCGCAGCTGTCAGGGCCGGCGATGTGAACGACAAGCCGCCGAATCGGCGCTGCCCGCGAGTGTCGATGCCGAGTTGCGTTCGTGGGCACGCAGCCTCGTCGGCGTATGTCAGAAATTCGTTGGCGCTGGATCGGAAGCAGATGCAACCTCAGTCAGCGAAGCAAGAACCTGCCGGCTGGCGTGGCTCGCCGCGCCGATGCTCATGGACCACATGTTCGAGGAGTACGGCTTCGATGGGCCGTCATCGCAAGAAGAGCCTTCCCAAGGCTAGCGGCCATGAAGCTGCTCGTCAGGCAGAAGTGAGCCGAAGCCAGCCGCTTGGAAGGCGATCCCAAGCACGAGATACCCAACGACTGGAGCGACCCGGACAGTGTGACTGATAACAGCAGCGGCAATGCCGACGTTGGTAGAACGATGACCGGTGTGAGGGTTGTACTTCATCCACGCTTGCGCTCCGAACGGGACAAGCATTGCAGCGCTGGGAATGGACGGCCTATGTTCCATTCGCATAAGTGATATCCAGGCAGCCATGTTCGTGAGGCGAGACTGTCAAGCGCCCTACCGCCTCCATCTTCGTGACACCCCGGTTTCTGGACTGCTCGCGGGCTTGTCCGCGCCGTCCATCGCCGCAACCCTCTCACGTCAGGCTTCCAACAGGCACTACACCAAGGAACGCTCGTCCACGCCAAGCACAGCTGTTGAGATCGAACACGTGCGAGCGGAATCCAACGGACTCCCCTAATGGCCACGTCGATGTGCGCTAAGCCGCCGAGACGACTTACTCCCAACGGCTTCGCCGCGAGCGTCGACTACATCTCGATCTTCGTCCCGAGCTCGACGACCCGTTCCGGCGGCACCAGGAAGTAGTCGGGCGCGCGAACAGCATTTCGGACCATGAAGGCATAGATGCGCTCCTGCCACTTCGGAAGCTCCGGGTGGAGAGCCGGCACAGGCTCCTCCCGACCGAGGAAGAACGATGCGTCGGCGCCGTCGCAGCCGGTCACTTCGGCATGCGCCTTCAATGCAGCTGGCACGTCCGGCTTTTCGGCGAAGCCGAAGTGCATCTCCACGCGTATGAAGCCGCCGCCGAGGTCCGTCGCGTGCAGGCGCTCATCCTCATCGACCCGCGGAATCCGATCGGTGATCACGGTGAGCAGCAACACC
The DNA here is from genome assembly GCA_030150305.1 of Caldimonas sp. Lineage (GTDB taxonomy): Bacteria > Pseudomonadota > Gammaproteobacteria > Burkholderiales > Burkholderiaceae_C > Schlegelella_A. The sequence continues at coordinate 4,093 of JASLGD010000646.1, forward strand.
CGTTCATGCACGACGCCGTTGTGCTTGAGGTTGAGCGCCAGGGCCGCTGGGACCTGCTCCACTTGCGTCGTGAAGTAGATCGCGCAACCCGCCCGTCGCGTCGGAGCCCCTCGCTTTGCCAAGGCCGCGATGAAAGCGTCCAGACTTGTCGCGCGCTCGTCGCGCTTGGCCAGCGCGACTGCTCGTCCGCGCCGCCAGACCAGCATCAACGTCAAAGCGACCGCGCCGACGAGCAGCGGGAACCATCCCCCGGCGGGGATCTTGTGCACGTTGGCTGAAACGAACGTGACGTCGAGCACGAGCAGGACCCCCATGATCGGCGCGACGAGCGCCCAGGGCCACTTCCACACCCCGCGCGCGACGGTCGTGACGAGCAAGGACGTGACCAGCATGTCTCCGGCCACCGCGATGCCGTAGGCGTTCGCGAGCGCGTCCGAGCTCCGGAAGCCGAGCACCAGACCTATGACAGCGATGGCGAGCAGCCAGTTCGCCTGCGGCACGTACACCTGTCCCATCGACTCGTCGGAGGTCTGCTTGACGTTGAGCCGCGGAAGCACGCCCAGCTGAATCGCCTGCTGCACGAGTGCGAACGCTCCGGAGATGACGGCTTGGCTGGCGATCACCGTCGCCGCCGTCGCAAGCGCCACCGACGGCAACAGCAGCTTCGCGTCGAACAAGGCAAAGAACGGATTCGACGCCGCTTGTGGGTCGGCAAGAACCACCGCACCCTGGCCGAGATAGTTGAGCATCAGCGCGGGCATGACGAGCGCGAACCAGTCGATGCGAATGGCGCGACGGCCGAAATGCCCCATGTCGGCGTAGAGCGCCTCGCCGCCGGTGAGTGCCAGAAAGACAGAGCCAAGGACGGTGAATGCAACCCAGGCATCTGCGTGCCGTACGTAGGCCAGGGCGAAGGACGGATTTAGCGCAGCCAGGACCTGTGGCCGGCCAACGATGTGAACGATGCCGCTGACCGCGAGCGCCGCGAACCATGCTGCCATCACCGGTCCGAACAGTTTTCCCACGCGGCCGCTGCCATGCCGCTGGATGGCGAACAGGCCAAGGAGCACTCCGGCAGCGATCGGTACCACGTACGCCTTGACGGCGGGCAAGGCGATTTCGAGTCCCTCGACTGCGCTGAGCACCGAGATCGCGGGCGTGATCATCGCGTCGCCAAAGAAGAGCGACGCTCCTGCGAGGCCCACCACGAGAAGCGCATGCCGGGCGCGGCCGGCGGCAGGCAGCGCGAGCGAGATGAGCGCCATCGTGCCGCCCTCGCCGTGGTTGTCGGCACGCATGACGACGACGACGTACTTGATGGCGACGATCAGGACCACCGCCCAGAAGATGAGCGACAGGATTCCGAAGACGTCAGCGCGTGCCGCTGCGCTCCCTCCGGCACGCAGCGATTCGCGAAAGGCGTAGATCGGGCTCGTGCCGATGTCGCCGAAGACAACCCCAAGAGCCCCGAGCAGTACTGCGGGAGGCGCGATCGCGCGCCGCGCAAACGCGGGCGAGGAAACAGCGGCGGTAGACGGATCCATCGCGAGGCCTTGCCTACGCGGCTTCCTGTGACTCGAGCCAGCGGGCCAGCGGCACAAGCAGCTCCTGAGCGCTGGCGAATGCCTGACACAGCCCGGCAGCCTCGAGCGACGAACGCGCGACGCCATGGACGATGAGCTGGCTGCGATCCCGGGTGATGACGAACGACCGGTCGGCCTTCGCGAACCTGAGCGTGAAGTCGCCGAACCACGCGGACTGCTCGACGTGTGTCGCCGAGAAGCCCTCCTTTGACAGCAACGGCAGCAACGGCCCCAAGACCTGCGCGATGCTGGGCGGAACGGCGGCCACGCTTGGCGCTCTGTTCACCGATCAGTGGCGCATTTCGGCCGCCGCGAGCCAGTCGACGAGTTGCTCGATCTCGGTCGACTTGTCGAAGACGGCGTCTGCGCCCAATTCGCGGCAGCGGCGATGCATGTCCGGCGTCGCGTAGTTGGTCAGGACGACGCGACGCGGCGGCTGTTCGTAGCCGGCGATGTGTTCGAGCACTCCCAAGCCGCTGCCGCGCTTCAGAAAAATA
>JASLGD010000003.1 GCA_030150305.1 Caldimonas sp.
GAGTGGAGCGGGACGGCAGGGCGCCCTGCCGTCCCGATCCCGTGCGCAAAGAACGCGAAGGGCTCGGGCCAGCGATGTCCGCCGGCGCACCGAAGACGTGAAGCAGGCGGCCCGCGGATCGCCGCGAACTGCCGGTGCAAAACGACGCTGATCGAGCGATTGCAGCGGCGCGGCATCGGCATCCTCGATGGCGATCGTCCCGTCGGAGCCTCACCGCATGGCCGCACTGTCGTCGACCCGCCTCACGAGCAAGCGCCTCTACATCGCCGACCTCGCGGCGCGTCTGGACGCCATGGAAAGCGGCAAGACGGCGATGAACGCCGTGGCGTACCGCCTCTACGCGCGGCGCCTCGTGGCGGTCGTCGCCGCCTATCCGGCCGATCTGCTGACGGCGCAGCTCGGCGTCTCGCACCCGGCCGTGCTGCACGCGATCGAACAGCAGCAGTTCGAGTGCGACGGCATGCTCGGCGGCCGCGGCAGCGGTCGTGCGCTCGTGCGCGCGGCGACCCTGCTGCGCCGGCTACGTCTCGAGCGGCCCTGACCGCGGCCAGGCGCGGCCACGGTGCCGCGCCCGGGATGCTGCGCGGCTGCGCTGCCGCGCCTCAGAAGATGTCGGGCTCGCCTGCGGTCGCGCCGAACTCGGTGCGCAGGAAGTCGAGGTCGCAGCCTTCGTCGGCCTGCAGGATGTGCTCGCTGAACATCCAGCCCCAGCCGCGGCCGAAGCGCGGCGGCGGCGGCCGCCAGCGCGCGCGGCGCCGCGCCAGCTCGCTGTCGCTGACGACGAGCTCGAGCGTGCGGTTCGGCACGTCGATCGCGATCACGTCGCCGGTCTCGACCAGCGCGAGCGGGCCGCCGACGTACGCCTCGGGCGCGACGTGGAGGACGCACGCGCCGTAGCTCGTCCCGCTCATGCGCGCGTCGGAGACGCGCAGCATGTCGCGCACGCCCTGCTTGAGCAGCTTCTTCGGGATCGGCACCATTCCCCACTCGGGCATGCCCGGGCCGCCCTTCGGGCCGGCGTTGCGCAGCACGATCACGTGGCCTTCGGTGACGTCGGCGTTCTCGTCGTCGAGCATGCGTTTGAGCGCCGGGTAGTCGTCGAAGACGAGCGCCGGGCCGCTGTGGACGAGGAACTGCTCGCTCATCGCGCTCGGCTTGATGACGGCGCCGTCGGGAGCGAGGTTGCCGCGCAGCACGGCGAGCGCGCCTTCGGAGTAGACGGGGTTGTCGAGCGGGCGGATGACGTCGTCGTCGAACACCTTCGCTGTCGCGATGTTCTCGCCGACCGTGCGGCCGTTCACCGTGCGTGCGTCGAGCCTCAGGTGCGGCGCGATTCGCTGCATCAGCGCCGGCAGGCCGCCGGCGTAATAGAAGTCCTCCATCAGGTACTCGCTCGTCCCGCTCGGCCGCACGTTGGCGAGCACCGGGACGATGCGGCTGATGCGGTCGAAGTCGTCGAGCGAGACGTCCTGGCCGGCGCGCCGCGCCATCGCGACGACGTGGATGATCGCGTTCGTCGAGCAGCCCATCGCCATCGCGACCGTGATCGCGTTGAGATACGCGTCGCGCGTCTGGATCGCCGAAGGGCGCAGGTCCTCGCCGACCATCTCGACGATGCGGCGGCCGACGTCGGCGGCCATGCGCGCGTGCGCCGCGTCGACCGCCGGGATCGACGACGCGCCGGGCAGCGCCATCCCGATCGCCTCGGCGATCGCGGTCATCGTGCTCGCGGTTCCCATCGTCATGCAGGTGCCGTGGCTGCGCGCGATGCCGGAGAGGATCGCGCTCCACTCGGCTTCGTCGATGTTGCCGGCGCGGCGTTCGTCCCAGTACTTGAACGCGTCCGATCCCGAGCCGAGCGTCTTGCCCGCCCAGTTGCCGCGCAGCATCGGTCCGGCGGGCAGGAAGATCGCCGGCAGGTTCGCGCTCGTCGCGCCGAGCAGCATGGCAGGCGTCGTCTTGTCGCAGCCGCCCATCAGCACGACGCCGTCGGCCGGGTACGCGCGCACCATCTCCTCGACCTCCATCGCGAGCAGGTTGCGGTAGAGGAGGGCCGACGGCTTGATCATGACCTCGCCGAGCGAGACGGTCGGCAGCTCGAGCGGGAAGCCGCCGGCCTGCAGCACTCCGCGCTTGACGTCGTCGACGCGCTGCTTGAAGTGCATGTGGCACGGGTTGTAGTCCGACCAGTTGTTGACGATCGCGATGACCGGCTTGCCTTCCCAGTCCTTGGGGTCGTAGCCCATCTGCATCACGCGCGAGCGATGGTTGAAGCTGCGGAAGTCGGCGCGGCCGAGCCATCGCTCGCTGCGCAGCGCTCGCCTGGGCGCGCTCATGCCGCCTTGCGCGCGGGGTCGGCGGCGAGCAGCCCGCAGACGGCGCGCGTGACCTCGACCGTCGTCGCGCTGCCGCCGAGGTCGCGCGTGTGCAGCCTCGGATCGGCGGTGACCTGCTCGATCGCGGCCATCACGCGCCGCGCCGCGTCCGCCTCGCCGAGGTGCTCGAGCAGCAGCACGACCGACCAGAAGGTGCCGATCGGATTGGCCAGGCCCTTGCCCATGATGTCGAACGCCGAGCCGTGGATCGGCTCGAACATCGACGGGTAACGGCGCTCGGGATCGATGTTGGCGGTCGGCGCGATGCCGAGGCTGCCGGCGAGCGCGGCGGCGAGATCGCTCAGGATGTCGGCGTGCAGGTTGGTGGCGACGATCGTGTCGAGCGATGCCGGGCGGTTGACCATGCGCGCCGTCGCCGCGTCGACGAGCTCCTTGTCGCACGCGACGTCCGCAAACTCCTGCGCGACCTGCAGCGCGATCTCGTCCCACATCACCATCGCATGCCGCTGCGCGTTGCTCTTGGTGATCACCGTCAGGAGCTTGCGCGGCCGCGAGCGGGCGAGCCGGAACGCGAAGCGCATGATCCGCTCGACGCCGGCGCGCGTCATGATCGAGACGTCGGTCGCCGCCTCGATCGGATGGCCCTGGTGGACGCGGCCGCCGACGCCGGCGTACTCGCCCTCGGAGTTCTCGCGCACGATGACCCAGTTCAGGTCCTCGGGCGCGCAGCGCTTCAGCGGCGCGTCGATCCCGGGCAGGATGCGCGTCGGCCGGACGTTCGCGTACTGGTCCAAGCCCTGGCAGATCTTCAGCCGCAGGCCCCACAGCGTGACGTGGTCGGGGATGTGCGGGTCGCCGGCGGAGCCGAACAGGATCGCGTCCTTGTCGCGGATCGCGGCGAGGCCGTCGTCCGGCATCATGACGCCGTGCCTGCGGAAGTGGTCGCCGCCCCAGTCGAAGTCCTCGAACTCGAAGCCGAACGCGCTGCCCGTGCTCGCGACCGCCTCGAGCACCTGCCGCCCCGCCGGCACGACTTCCTTGCCGATGCCGTCGCCGGGGATCGTCGCGATTCGATACGTCTTCATGGGCTGCCTCGATGAGCGGGTGAGGCGACTGTACGGCCTGCCCGCGCGAGCGTGCGCGCGTCGTCGCCGTGAACGCCCCCGCAGCGTCGAGCAAGACGCAGACGCAGACGCAGAGTCAGATCGCGCAGCGCGATCTCCGGTGGCGACCGGGCGAGCGTCCGCCGCCGACGCCGTCACGCCCCGTTGAGCTGCTTCATCACCGATCGCGCGAGCTCGATCGCCTGTTGCCTCGCCTGCGGATCGCGCGTGCCGAGGTCGCGCAGCACCGCGATCGCGAAGGTCTGGAAGATGAGGCGATCCGACTCGGTCTGCTTCTCGAGCGACGTCAACGACGCGAAGCGCGGATGGCGGGCGAGCTGGTCGTTGACGTTGAAGACGAACTCGCGCGTCTGCTGCGCGTTCATGTCGGCCCCGGTCAGCGTCAGCTGAGCCGCCGCGTACGCCACCGTCACCGAGACGGCGAGGTTGTTGCCGCGGTACTGCGTCGCGACGCGGCGGAACATCTCCTCGGCGCCGTTCCTCATCTGCGCGCGCTGCTCGGGCGTGAGCGCCGCCATGCCGGCGATCGCCTGGTCGACGAACGGATGGCCCGGACGCGCCGGCACGAAGTCGGTCGCGGTGATCGGCAGGTGGCCGACCGCCAGGGCGGTGGTCGCTGTCGCCGGCCCTTGCGGCATCGTGCGGACGTCGCGCTCGGGGTGCGCTTGCCGGCAGCGCAAGTACGCCTGGTAGCGCGGATCGCCCTGCAGCTCGGGCGGGATGTGACCGTCGACGCCGCGCTGGAGCTCGAACGGCGGCAGGCAAGGCGCGGGTCCGGCGCTCGCGCCGCCGCCGGAGCCGATCGGCGAGCCGCCCAGGTTGATCATCTGCTGGGTCAGGTTCGCCTGCCGCATGGCGTTGTTCTGCAGCATCGTGGCGTACGAGTTGTCGGCACGCGCCGCCATCGACGTCGCGAGCGCGAGCGCGCCCACCGAGAGCCACCGGAAGATCGACCTGCCCGTCGCGCGATCGATGCCCATCTCCACCTCCGATGAAGGCCCGAGACGCGCATTCTGCGCGCATCGTTCGCGGACTACGATCGCTGCCGCGCGGTCCTCGACCGCGAAGGAGAGCGCCGTCGTCGAGACCGGACTTCGCCTGCCGGAGCGGGCCATGATGGTCGGCACGCGCGCGCTGCTCGGCGGCGCACGGCGCGCTCGCAGAATCGCGCGATGACCGACGCCGCAGCCGACGCCTTCGCCCGCAGCCTCGACGGCGACGCGCCGCCGCCGGGCGCAGCGCCGATGCTGCGCGCGGTCTGGCACGGCCTGCGCGGCGACTGGGATGCTGCGCACGAGCTCGCGCAGGCGCAGGACGACGCCGAAGGCGCCTGGGTGCACGCGTGGCTGCACCGCATCGAAGGCGACCTCGGCAACGCCGACTACTGGTATCGCCGTGCGCACCGGCCGTCGCGTCGCGACGACACGCGCGCCGAAGGGCTCGAGATCGCGCGCGCGCTGCTGCATGCGCGAACGCCGCGATGAGCCAGCTCGACGCGAGGAAGCGCGCGACGCTGCCCGACAGCGCGTTCGCGTACGTCGACTCGAAAGGGCGCAGGCGGCTGCCGATCAACGACGAGCCGCACGTGCGCAACGCGCTGGCGCGCTTCAACCAGGTGGCGTTCGAGGACGAGGCGGCGCGCGAGCGGGCGCGCAAGAAGCTGCTCGTCGCGGCGCGCAAGTACGGCATCGTGCCGATCGGGTTCGTCACCGGCCAGCTCGAGTCGCGCGCCGGCGAGGCGACCGCGGGTCGGCTGGTGGTCGAGCTCGGCCAGGCCGGCACGCCCGCCGAGTTCGAGCGCCGCGTGCAGAGCGCGCTGCGCGATCCGACGCTCGCCGTGCTGCACTGGTCGGAGTCGGCCGGCGGCTATCTCGATCGCGACGGCCGGATCGCCGAGCTGCCGAGCGTCGCGAGCGATGCGCGCGCCGAGCGCGTGACGACGCTGCTCGAGCGCAACGGCCAGCCGATGACGGCGCTCGTCCACTCGGCGTCGTTGCTCGGCGCTCCGGCGCTCCTCGCGACGGTGACCGCCGCGGTCCGGCTCGCGGTCGAGAACGATCGGCTGCGCGGCCAGCTGCAGGCGCAGGCGAGCGAGCTGCGCACGCTGCCGACCGGCAACGTCACGTTCCTGCTCACCGACATCGAAGGCTCGACCGGGCTGCTGCATCGGCTCGGCGATCGCTACGCGGCGCTCCTCGCCGAGATCCGCGCCGTCATCCGCGGCTGCGTCGGCCGTGCGCGCGGCCGCGAGGTCGACGCGCGCGCCGACGAGTTCTTCGCCGTGTTCGTGCGCGCCGCCG
>JASLGD010000030.1 GCA_030150305.1 Caldimonas sp.
TGCGCCAGTGGGTGCCGCCAGCCCTTTTGCGCTACGTCTTCGCCGTCCAGCGGCGGCTCGGCAAGTGAAATCTCCGCCTTCGCAGCGGCCCGCCAGCGCGCTCGCTCGCTTCATCGCATGCTGATCAACGCCAAGGCGCTCGCGTTCGTGCTGCTCTTCGCGACGGCGATCTTCGTCCTCGCGAAGCCGCTCTGCCTGCGCTTCATGGCTCCCGAGGACTTCACGCGGCGGCGCGCGGTCTGGTTCTATCTCACGATCGCCTCGTTCCTGCTGCCGAACTACTGGCTGTTCCTGCTCGTCGCGGCGCCGGTGATCGTCTGGGCCGGCATCAAGGACTCGTCGCCGCTCGCGCTCTATCTGCTGCTCTTCTTCGTGACGCCGCCGTACGAGATCCCGATCCCGACGGTGCTGATCGGCCAGCTGTTCGCGATGACGCCGGCGCGCGTCCTCGACCTGCTGATCCTCGTGCCCGCGGTGTGCATCCACCTCGGTCGCGCCGCTCGCGGCGAGCGCCTTCGCCTCGGCCTCCTCGATTGGGCGCTGCTCGCCTACGGCGCCCTGCAGCTGGCGCTCTTCGTGCCGTACGAGTCGGGCACCAACACGCTGCGGCGGGCGTTCCTGTTCCTGCTCGACACGTACCTCGTCTACTTCGCGTTCACCAGGCTGCTCACGAGCAAGCGCGACTTCGCCGATGCGATGAGCGCGCTGACCCTGGCCGTCGCGATCTTCGCGCCGATCGCGATCTTCGAGTCGATGCGCGGATGGCTCCTCTACACCGGCGTCGTCGAGGCCTGGGGCTATCCCAACGTGTTCGCCTGGCTGTTCCGCGGCGAGGCGCTGCGGGCGCAGGCGGCTGCGGGCCACTCGATCGTGCTCGGCTGTCTGTGCACCCTCGCGCTCGGCTTCTGGATGTACCTGCGGCAGTACCAGACGTCGAAGACGACCAACGTCGCCTTCTTCGCCCTCATGTTCGCGTGCCTCGTGGTGACGTACGCGCGCGGGCCGTGGGTCAGCGCCGTCGTCGTGCTCGGCGTCGCGGTCATGCTCGGCGCCCGCAACGCGATCGAGATGATCAAGCTGACGTCGGTGCCGGCGTTGATCGCGGTGGCCGCGATCGCGTCGCCGTTCGGCTCGCGCATCCTCGAGTTCCTCCCCTTCGTCGGCAGCGGCGCGCAGGACACCGTCGGCCTGCGCGAGCAGCTCGCCGAGACGTCGTGGCGGCTGATCCAGCAGAACCCGTGGTTCGGGAACCCGTTCGTGCTGCTCGACATGGAGAACCTGCGCACCGGCGACGGCATCATCGATCTCGTCAACGCCTACGCGCAGGTCGCGCTGTTCTACGGCCTGATCGGGCTCGGCCTCTTCGTCGTCGTCTACCTGGGAGCGCTCTACAAGTCGTACGTCACGCTGCGGCGCTCGCTCGCCGCCGGAGATGCCGAGATGGTCTGGCTCGGGGCGGCGCTGATCGCGAGCATGGTGTCGTCGCTGCTGCTGATGGCGACCTCGGGACATCTCTGGGTCGAGTGGATCTGCGCCGGGCTCCTCACCGCCTACGCCCGCCTGCACGTCGCCGCGCGTGTCGAGACCGCGCCGGTGCAGCGGGCTCCCAGCACCCTTCGATCGCGGCCGCGGGTGGCGGCCTGATCGCTGGGCGGAGACCTCGATTGGCCCTTCGACGGCTGCGCGTCGCGTGAAGGCGGGGCGCTCCCCCGCCAGCGACGCTGCCTCGCTCCTTCGCATGCCTCGCCGCAGGCGCGGCGCAAGGGCGCGTTCATGAGCCTGCGACTCGCTGCTTCCGCCGGCATGGTGCAGACCGTGGCCGGCATGGTGCTCGGCTTCCTGAGCATCAAGATCACGTCGGTCTACCTCGGGCCCGCCGGCCTCGGAACGCTCGGCCAGCTCAGCTACTTCGTCGCCCTCACGCAAGGCGTGCTCGCCGCGGGGCTGCACACCGGGCTCGTTCGCCGCACCGCCGAGCTGGGCGACGACCGCGTCGCCCGCGAGCGCGTGATCTCGACGATCCTGCGGCTGTTCCTCGGGCTCGGCATCGCCGTCTCGCTCGGCATCGCGCTCGCATCGCGCTGGCTCGCCGCCCAGCTGCTGCGCGACCCGCAGCTCGCGTTCGCGCTCGTCGTCACCGCCGGCGTGTTCGTGTTCAGCCTCGTCACGATGGTGATCACCGCGTGCGCGATGGGCGCCAAGGACTTCTGGACCCCGGCGCTGATCAACGTCGGCAGCGCCGCGTCGAGCTTCCTGCTGATCGCCGCGCTGTCGCCGCGCTTCGGGCTCCGCGGCGGGCTCGTCGCGACTGCGGTGCTGCCGCTCGCGACGTGCGCCCTCGCCCTGACGCTCGCCCGCCGCCAGCCCTGGTGGCCGCGGCGCGTGCTCTCGCATGGCTTCGCGGGTCGCGAGATTCCCGGGGTCGCGTCGTTCGTTCCGATGGCCGTGATCACCGCCGTCGGCACGCCGCTGCTGCAGCTCGTCATCCGCGACAGCATCATCGAGCACTCGGGGATGACGTCGGTCGGCCTGTTGCAAGGCGTCATGCGCATCTCCGACATGTACCTCGGCCTGGCGACCGGCGTCGTCTCGATGTACTTCTTCCCGCGCTTCAGCGAGATCCGAGATCCAGCCGAGCTGAAGCGGGAGATGTGGCGGGGCGTGGTGGTCGTCATCCCGCTCGTCGCCGGCGCCAGCGCGCTCATCTACCTGCTGCGCGACTGGCTCGTCCACCTCATCTTCGCCGCCGAGTTCTTCCCGATGCGCGACCTGTTCGGCTGGCAGATGGCCGGCAACACGCTGAAGATGGTGAGCCTGCTGTTCGGGTTCGTGCTCCTCGCCAAGTCGAGCGCGGTCGCGATGGCCGGCGTCGAGCTCGCGTCGCTCGTCGTCTGGTGGCTCCTCGCGACCGCGCTGATCGGCGACCACGGCGTCATCGGCGCGCCGCAGGCGTACACCGCGACGTACGCGCTGTATTCGCTGATCGTGGTCGTCGGCGCGCTCGTCGTCGTCAGGCGGATGGAAGCGGTTCCAGCCGCTCGCGCCGTGAGCTGACGGGCGATCGAGCCGCCAGCCCATGCCCGCGTTCTTCGTCGCCATCGTCAACTATCGAACGGCGCCGCTCGTCGTCGAGTGCCTGCAGTCGCTCGCGCCGCAGGTCGCGATCCTGCGCGGCGGCCGCGTCATCGTGGTCGACAACGCGTCGGGCGACGATTCGGTCGAGCACCTGCGCGCAGCGATCGATCGCCACGGCTGGGGCGACTGGGCCGAGGCGATCGCGCTGCCGCGCAACGGCGGCTTCGCGTACGGCAACAACCGCGCGATCGAGCGCGTGCGCGAGCTCGATCCGACGTTCGCGTCGATCCTGTTCCTCAACCCGGACACGGTCGTCTGCCCTGGCGCGCTGCGCGCTCTGCTCAGCGACCTCGAGTCGCATCGCGAGGTCGGCATCGTCGGCGCGACGATCGTCGACGAGCACGGTGCGCGTCAGCGCAGCGCGCACCGGTTCCCTTCGCCGCGCGGCGAGCTCGTCGCCGCGTCGCAGCTCGGCATCGCCGCGCGCCTGCTCGGCCTGGGCGAGCTCGCCGGTCCGGCGAACGAGCGCTCGCATCGGTGCGACTGGGTGTCGGGCGCGTGCTTCGCGGTGCGACGCGAGGTGCTCGACGCCATCGGCGGTCTCGACGAGGGCTTCTTCCTCTATTTCGAGGAGGTCGACTTCTGTCGCCGCGCGCGCGCCGCGGGATGGACGTGCTGGTACGTCGCCGACGCGCGCGTCCTCCATCGCGAGGGTGCCTCGACCGGCATCGGCGAGGTCGCGCGGCGGCGCCCGCCGTACTGGTTCGCGTCGCGGCGCCGGTTCTTCGCGAAGGCGTACGGCACGCTCGGGCTGGTCGCGGCGGACGTGCTCTGGGCGATCGGTCGCGCCAGCTTTCTCTTGCGACGCGCGATCGGTCTCGGCGGCGCAGCGAAGCTCGATCGCGTGCCGCCGCGCTTCGCGCTCGACCTGCTCGCCGGCGACGCCAAGGCGATTGCGCGCGGCGATCTGCGCGCCATCGCTCGCGATCCCGCGCAGTCGCCCCGAGGCGCGCCCGTGATCGCTTCACCGCGGACGAGCGACGCCGGTGCCAGCGGCTTCGGCGTCGTCGCGATCGGCCGCAACGAGGGCGAGCGGCTGCGCCGCTGCCTCGAGGCCGTCGTCGGCGCCGCGAGCCACGTCGTGTACGTCGACTCGGGCTCGAGCGACGGCTCGGTCGAGCTCGCGCGGCGGCTCGGCGCCGAAGTCGTCGCGCTCGACATGCGGCAGCCGTTCACGGCGGCGCGCGCGCGCAACGCCGGCTGGCGCGCCTTGCTCGCGACGGCGCCGACGCTTGCCTACGTGCAGTTCGTCGACGGCGATTGCGAGATCGTCGGCGGCTGGCTCGACGCCGCTCGCGGGTTCCTCGACGGCCACGCCGACGTCGCCGCGGTCGCCGGACGCAACCGCGAGCGCTTCCCGGAGCGCTCGATCTACAACCTGCTCTGCGACATCGAGTGGGGCAGCGGCGTCGCCGGGCCGGCGAAGGCGTGCGGCGGCAATGCGATGATGCGGGTCGCCGCGTTGCGGCAGTCGGGCGGCTTCCTCGAGTCGCTGATCGCCGGCGAGGAGCCCGAGCTGTGCGTGCGCATGCGCTCCGCCGGCTGGCGCATCTGGCGGCTCGACGACGAGATGACGCTGCACGACGCGGCCATGACGCGGTTCGGCCAATGGTGGAAACGCTCGATGCGGACCGGCTTCAGCTACGCCGAGGGCGCGAGCCTGCACGGCGCGCCGCCCGAGCGGCACTGGGTGCGCGAGTCGCGCAGCGCCTGGCTGTGGGGCTTCGCGTTGCCGATCGCGATCGTCGCGGCGACCGCGATCGGCGGACCGGTGGTGCTGCTCGCGGCGGTGATGTATCCGCTGCAGGTGCTGCGGCTCTATCTGCGCTCGACCGGCTTGCCGCGCGGCCGGCTCGCGCGCGCGGCATTCCTCGTCCTCGGCAAGTTCCCCGAGGCAGCCGGGCAGATCAAGTTCCTCCTCCATCGCTGGTCCGGAACGCACGGCCGGCTGATCGAATACAAGTGAGCGCGTCACCCGTGGCCGAGCGCTCGCGTGTCGCGTACCTGGTCAACCACTATCCGGCGGTGAGCCACAGCTTCATCCGGCGCGAGATCCTCGCGCTCGAGCGGCACGGCATCGCGGTCGAGCGGATCGCGCTGCGCGGCTGGGACGGTGCGCTCGCCGATCCCGAGGACGAGCGTGAACGCGCGCGGACGCGCTTCGTGTTGCGCGAGGGCGCGCTCGGCGTGCTCGGGGCGGTGATCGCCGAGGCGCTGGCGCGGCCGGTCGCGTTCCTGCGCGCGCTGCGCCTCGCGACCAGGATGTCGAGCGGATCCGACCGCTCGCTCGTCTACCACTGGATCTACTGCGCCGAGGCGTGTGTCGTCGCGCGCTGGCTGCGCGCGGCGTCGCTCGACCACGTCCACGCGCACTTCGGGACCAACTCCGCCGAGGTCGCGATGCTCGCCGGCGTGCTCGCCCCGGCCGACTACAGCATGACGGTGCACGGCCCCGACGAGTTCGACCGGCCGCGCGCGATCGGGCTCGCCGAGAAGATCCGGCGCGCGAGCTTCGTCGTCGCGATCAGCTCGTTCACGCGCAGCCAGCTGTTCCGCTGGGTCGAGTGGCCGCACTGGGACAAGGTGCACGTCGTCCACTGCGGGCTCGACCGCGGCTTTCACGCCGGCGCTTCGGCGCCGAGCGGCGCGGAAGCGCGCAGGCTCGTTTGCGTCGGCAGGCTCGGCGAGCAGAAGGGGCATCTCCTGCTGCTCGCCGCGATGCGCCGCGCGTTCGACCGCGGCTGCGTGTTCGACCTCGTCCTCGCCGGCGACGGCGAGCTGCGCGGCGAGATCGAGCAGCGCGTTCGCGCGCTCGGCCTCGACGGCAACGTCCGCATCACCGGCTGGATCGGCAGCGCCGACGTGCGCGCCGAGATCGAGGCGGCGCGTGCGCTCGTGCTGCCGAGCTTCGCCGAGGGACTTCCGGTCGTGATCATGGAGGCGATGGCGTTGCGACGGCCGGTCGTCACGACGTTCGTCGCCGGCATCCCCGAGCTCGTGCTGCCGGGCGAGACCGGCTGGCTCGTCCCCGCCGGCGACGTCGACGCGCTCGCCGCCGCGATCACGGCGTGCGTCGAGGCGAGCGACGACACCGTCGCGACGATGGGTGCACGCGCGCGCGAGCGCGTCCTCGAGCGCCACGATGTCGACGTCGAGGCCGGCAAGCTCGGCAAGCTGCTGCGCCTGCGGCAACCGAGGACGATCGCATGACCGCGGCGTCGCTGCTCGGCGCGCTCGGCACTGCCGCGACTGTCGTCGCGCTCGTGTCGCTGCTGCCGAGCAGCGTGCTGCTGCTGCAGGCGCTCGCCGCCGTCCTGCCGCGGCGACGCGACGATGCGCGCGAGCCCGCGCCGGCAGCCCGGCCGGCGCTCGCGGTGCTCGTGCCGGCGCACGACGAGGCGAGCGGGATCGGCGCGACGCTGCGCAGCGTCATCGCGCAGCTCGCTGCGGGCGACCGACTGCTCGTCGTCGCCGACAACTGCAGCGACGACACCGCATCGATCGCGCGCGCGGCGGGCGCCGAGGTCGTCGAGCGCGCCGACCCGGCACGGCGCGGCAAGGGCTATGCGCTCGACTTCGGCATCCGCCATCTCGCCGCCGCGCCGCCCGGCGTCGTCGTCGTCGTCGATGCCGACTGCGAGGTGCACCCCGGCAGCCTCGAGCAGCTGGCGCGGCTCGCGGCGAGGTCGCGCCGTCCGGTGCAGTCGCTCGACCTCATGCGCGCACCGCCCGGTGCGCCGCTGAAGACGCGCATCGCCGAGTTCGCGTGGGTGGTGAAGAACCAGGTCCGGCCGCTCGGCTTCCGGCGCCTGGGCCTGCCGTGCCAGCTGATGGGCACCGGCATGGCGCTTCCGTGGCAGGTGATCCGCGACGCGCCGCTCGCGTC
>JASLGD010000046.1 GCA_030150305.1 Caldimonas sp.
GTGGCCGCCGGGACGTTGCCGGCCAGGCGGTGCACGAATGCGCGTGCCAGCCACGCGAACGCCGCCGCTTCGACCTGATCGGCGGGCAGGCCGCGCTCGTCGCTGGCGACGACGCGCGCCGGGTCGAGCGCCTTGGCGAGCCGCGCCATCAGATCGGCGTTGCGAGCGCCGCCGCCGCAGACGATCAGCTCCGCGGCCTTGGCGAGATGGCGCCGGAACGCCTCGGCGACGGTGCTTGCGGTCAGCTCGGCGAGCGTCGCCTGGATGTCTTCGGGTCGAAGCCGCGCGCGTGCGCGCGTCGCGTCGAGACGCGCCTCGAGCCAGCCGGCGTTGAAGAGGTCGCGTCCGGTGCTCTTGGGCGGCGGCAGCGCGAAGTACGGCTCGGCGAGGCAGGCGTCGAGCAGCAGGTCGTCGACGTGGCCGCGGCCACCCCAGGAGCCGTCGGGGTCGAACGGCTGGCCGGTCGATCGCTCGCACCAGAGGTCGAGCAGGACGTTGGCAGGGCCGCAATCGAAGCCGGCGATCGCCCCTTCCGGGTCGAGCGCGGTCAGGTTCGCGATGCCGCCGAGGTTGAGCACCGCGACCGACGCGTCGCCGCGGCCGAACATCGCGTGATGGAACGCCGGCACGAGCGGCGCGCCATGGCCGCCGGCGGCGACGTCGCGGCTGCGGAAGTCGGCAACGACGTCGATGCCGCTCCGCTCTGCGAGCAGCGCGGGCGCGTCGAGCTGGACCGTGTAGCCGATGCCGTCGAATTCGTGCGGACGGTGGCGCACCGTCTGGCCGTGCGAGCCGATTGCGACGATGCGAGCGCGCTCGCAGCGCGCCTTGACGAGGAGCGCATCGACCACCGTCGCGGATTCCAGCGCGAGCGCGTTGGCCGCGAGGGCGCCGCGATGCAGCTCGTCGGCGCCGGCGACGTTCAGCGCCGCGAGCTCGGCGCGCAACGGCGGAGGAAACGCGCGGTGCGCGTGGGCCAGGACCCGCGCCGCGGGAGGCGCGCCGGGAACGCCGAACTCGACGACGACGCCGTCGATGCCGTCGAGCGACGTGCCCGACATCAGGCCGATGAAGACCTCGGTCATCGGCGCGCCAGGACCGTCATCGGAAGGACGAGCGCGCAACCGCTGTCATCGCGAGAAGCGCGTTTCCAAGCGAACCCTCGCGGCCCGCAGACGTAGCGCCTATTCGCCGAGGACCGGCGTGCGCGGCAGCGTCTCGGCGATGCCGAGCTGGGCGCGAACGCTCTGCGCCAGCTGGCTGAAGCGCGGGCGTGCCGCCGGCGAGATCGTCACCGCCTCGGACGCCTGCGCCACTTGCAGCGGGTCCTGCTGGACGCCGTTGATCTTGACCTCGAAGTGCAGGTGCGGCCCGGTCGCCCAACCCGTCTGGCCGACGGCGCCGATGATCGCGCCCTGCTCGACGTGCTGACCCTTTGCCACGTCGATGCGGCTCAGGTGCGCGTACACCGTCGCGCGGTCGTTGCCGTGCTGGATGTGGACGACGTTTCCGTAGCCGTTCTGCCAGCCGGCGAACTCGACCACACCTTCGCCGACCGTGCGCACCGGCGTCCCGGTCGGCGCGCCGTAGTCGACGCCGTTGTGCTGCTTCCAGGCGTTGAAGATCGGATGCATGCGCATCGCGAAGCCCGACGTCACGCGCGAGAACTCGAGGGGGGCGGCGAGGAACGAGCGCTGCTTGCTCTGGCCGTCGAGCCCGAAGTACGCGCCTTTCGAATCGCCGTCCTTGAACCACATCGCCGAGAACGTCTGGCCGCGGTTGACGAACTCGGCGGCGAGCACGCGGCCGCTCGCCGGGCCCCAGCTGATCGGTTCGCCGTCGGCGGTGAGGGTCTCGTAGACCAACGAGAACGTCGCCCCGCGCTGCAGCTCGTGGCGAAAGTCGATGTCGTTGGCGAAGATCTCGGCGAGCTGCGTCGCGACGTTGTCGGGGATGCCCGCTTCGTCGGTCGCAGCGAAGAGCGACGAGCGCACGGTGCCGCTCGCCATCAGGACCTGCGACGCGAGCGGCGCGGTCGTGATGTCGGCGACGAGCTGGTCGGCGATGCGCTGGACGCGCAGGCGCGTGAACTGGGTCGGCAGCTTGTCGACGACGGGCGCGGCGTAGCGCGCCAGCAGCTCGATCAGGCTGCCGTGCGAATCGACGCGGACCTGCACGCGCTTGCCGGATCGGCCTTCGAGCAGGCGGCGCGCGATCGGATCGCTGCGCAGGAACGCCGCGGCGCGCGCGTCGGCGACGTTGAGGCGCGCGAGCAGCGAGTCGGCGGTGTCGCCGGCGCGCGTGATCTCGCTGCGGAAGAGGACGAGATCCTGGTCGGCGACCGCTTCGAGCTGGGCGTGGAGGTCGACCGTCGGAACGTTCTCGACGATCGTGCGCTGCGGCAACGCGGCGGGATCGGGGACCTGCGGCGCGACGCCGAACGCCGTCACCGCGGAGCCGGCGAGCGCCAGCGAGACGGAAGCGGCGAGGGTGCGGGGATGCCGGGCGGCGAAGCTTGCGATGCGTGTCGAAGCGCGATGCCAGGCGACATCCAGGGATGCCAGCGAATTCAATTGTCGAGGAGCTCGGTGCTCGGTTCGGCGGTGCAGCGCACGGCGCGCACCTCGGTTGATCATCGCAAGCGGGGCGCCACTAGAATCGTTGGCGAACGCCCGCTCTCGTAGGGCACCATCCCACTGGCTTGTAGGACGCCGGCGCAGTATACCGGCCGTCGCTCGCCTTTCCCCCGTAACAGCGAGTGATGTCCCCGTCTATTTCTCCGGAATCGACCGACCCCGTCACCGATTCGGTCCGCCACGCGCTTGCCGTCTCGCTGCGCCGCTGCAGCGAGCTCCTCCCCGAAAACGAGTGGCTGCGCAAGCTCGCCCGCTCGGAAGCGACCGGCGTGCCGCTGCGGATCAAGCTCGGCCTCGATCCGACCGCGCCCGACATCCACCTCGGCCACACCGTCGTCCTCAACAAGCTGCGCGAGCTGCAGGATCTCGGCCACAGAGTGATCTTCCTGATCGGCGACTTCACGTCGATGATCGGCGACCCGTCGGGGCGCAACACGACGCGGCCGCCGCTCACGCGCGCGCAGATTGAAGCGAATGCGAGCACCTACTACGACCAGGCCAAGCTCGTCCTCGATCCGGACCGGACCGAGATCCGCTTCAACTCCGAATGGAGCGATCCGCTCGGCGCGCGCGGCATGATCGAGCTCGCCGCCCGCTACACGGTCGCCCGGATGATGGAACGCGACGACTTCAGCCGCCGCTTCAAGGCGGGCACGCCGATCAGCATCCACGAGTTCCTCTATCCGCTGATGCAGGGCTACGACTCGGTCGCGCTGAAGGCCGACCTCGAGCTCGGCGGCACCGATCAGAAGTTCAACCTCCTCGTCGGCCGCGCGCTTCAGGCCGAGTACGGCCAGGAGCCGCAGTGCATCATGACGATGCCCCTGCTCGAAGGCCTCGACGGCGTCGAGAAGATGTCGAAGTCGAAGGGCAACTACATCGCGATCGGCGACCCGCCGAACGACATGTTCGCCAAGCTCATGTCGATCAGCGACGATCTGATGTGGAAGTACTTCGATCTCCTCAGCACGCTGCCCGAGACGGAGATCGCGGCATGGCGCGTCCAGACCGCTGCCGGCCGCAATCCGCGCGACGCCAAGGTCGCGCTCGCGAAGGAGATCACGGCCCGCTTCCACGGCGCACGCGCGGCCGACGCGGCTGAAGCCGACTTCGACCTGCGCGCGCGCGGCGGCATCCCGGACGAGATCGACGCGATCGCGCTCGAGGGCGCGCCACTCGGCATCGGTGCGGTGCTCAAGCAGGCCGGGCTCGCGCCGTCGACCAGCGAGGCGCTGCGTCTCGTCGACGGCGGCGGCGTCCGCATCGACGGCAGCGTCGTCTCGGATCGCGCGCTGAAACTGCCGCCGGGCACGTTCGTCGTCCAGGTCGGCAAGCGCAAGTTCGCTCGCGTGACGCTGCGCTGAGGTCGCGCCGGCGTGCAGGTCACGACGCTGCTCCGGCTTTCGGTCGCGACGGCCGTCGTCACGATCGCGCTGAAGACGTGCGCCTGGTGGATCACCGGCTCGGTCGGCCTGCTGTCGGATGCGCTCGAGTCGCTCGTCAACCTCGCGTCGGCGCTGTTCGCGCTCGCGATGGTCACGATCGCGGCGCGACCCGCCGACGAAGACCACCCGTTCGGCCACACCAAGGCCGAATACTTCTCGAGCGCCTTCGAGGGCCTGATGATCGCCGCCGCGGCGATCGCGATCGCGTGGGCGGCGATCGGCCGCTTCCTGCAGCCGCGGCCGCTCGAGGCGGTCGGCGTCGGCCTCGCGCTCAGCATCGCGAGCTCGATCCTGAACGG
Source organism: Caldimonas sp. (assembly GCA_030150305.1). Classification (GTDB taxonomy): domain Bacteria; phylum Pseudomonadota; class Gammaproteobacteria; order Burkholderiales; family Burkholderiaceae_C; genus Schlegelella_A. The sequence continues at coordinate 4,381 of JASLGD010000046.1, forward strand.
CGTGCTCGCCGCGCGGATGCTCGCCGAGTCGCGCCGGCACCGCTCGATCGCGCTCGAGGCAGACGCGCGCCACCTCTTCACCGACGTCTGGACGTCGGCCGGCGTCGTCGTCGGCATCGTCGCGGTGCAGCTCACCGGCTGGCTGTGGCTCGACCCGGTCGTCGCGATCGGCGTCGCGGTCAACATCATCCGCGAGGGCGCGCGCGTCGTCTGGGTGTCGATCGACGGCCTGATGGACAAGGCGCTCGAGCCCGAGGTCCAGGAACGCATCGACCGCACGCTGGCGCGCTTCGCCGAGAGCTCGGTGCGCTTCGACGACATGGTGACGCGCCGCGCCGGCAGCCGGCGCTTCCTCGACGTTCACATGCACGTTCCGGCGAACTGGACGCTCGGTCGCGCCGCGACGCTGCGCGGCGAGGTCGAGCGCGCGCTGATGACCGAGGTCGCCGGCCTGAAGGCGTCGATCCAGCTGCTGCCGTCGAACGTCGAGCCGCTCTTCAACGCCGTCGAAGCGTCGCCGTGATCGGCCTCGTGCAGCGCGTCGCGCAAGCGCGCGTCACCGTCGCCGGCCGCGTCGTCGGCGCGATCGGACGCGGCCTCCTGCTCTTCGTGTGCGCCGAGCCCGACGACAGCGACGCGCTCGCCGACCGCTTCGCGGCGAAGGTGCTGGCGCTGCGCATCTTCGCCGACGCCGCAGGCAAGATGAACCTCGACGTCGCCGCGATCGGCGGTGAGCTCCTCGTCGTCAGCCAGTTCACGCTTGCCGCCGACACGTCGCGCGGCAACCGCCCGAGCTTCGTCGGCGCCGCCGGCGCCGAGCGCGGCCGGGCGCTCTACGACCGCGTCGTCGCCGCGGCGCGGCGGCTGCACGCCGGCGCGGTCGCGTGCGGCGAGTTCGGCGCCGACATGCAGGTCGCGCTCGTCAACGACGGCCCGGTCACGATTCCGATCACGCTGCGCGACTGAGCGCCGCGCGCGCTCAGTCGGCGTACTGGCCGGCCGCCTTGATGATCGGGCTCCACTTCGCGATCTCGGCCTCGACGAACTTCTTGTGCTCGGCACCGCCGACTCTCGCATCGTTGATGACCACGGCGCCGAGCTGCTCCTCGCGCTTGACGAACTCGGGGTCCTTGAGTGCCGTGCGCAGCGCTGCGTTGATCTTGTCGGTCACCGCCTTCGGCGTCCCCTTCGGCGCATAGAGAGCGTGCCAGACCGAGACGTTGAAGCCCTTCACGCCGGCTTCGTCGAGCGTCGGCAGGTTCTTCAGCGCCGGCGTGGTCAGCCGCCTGGCGGTCGTCACCGCGTACGCCTTGACCTTGCCGCCCTCGATCTGCGTGGTCGTGTTCGTCGTCTGGTCGCACATGAGGTCGACCTGGCCGCCGATCAGGTCGGTCATCGCCGGGCCGGTGCCCTTGTACGGCACCGTCGTCATCTCGACCTTGATCGAGCTCTGGAACAGCAGGCCGCACAGATGCGAGGCGGCGCCGAGGCCGGCGTTGGCGAGGTTGATCTTGCCCTTGTTGGCCTCGATCCACTTGACGAGCTCGACGTAGTTGTTCGCCGGCAGCGTCGGCCGGCCGACGAGCGTCATCGGAACCTCGTTGATCATGCCGAGGTATTCGAAGTCGTCGAGCGTCTTGTACGGCAGGTTGCGGTACAGGCTCGGCGCGGTGCTGATGCCGATGTGGTGCAGCAGCAGCGTGTAGCCGTCGTTCGACGCCTTGGCGACCTTGTTGGTCGCGATCGTGCCGCCGGCGCCGGACACGTTCTCGATCAGGATGCTCTGGCCGCCGAGAGGCTTGCGCATCGCCTCCGCGAGGTCGCGCGCGACCTTGTCGGTCGGACCGCCGGCGGCGAATGGAACGACGATCGTGACCGGTTTGTCGGGATAGTCGGCGAACGCCGGTCCGACGACTGCGACCGATGCGAGGAGAAGAAGCGCGCGAAGCTTGGCCATGGCAATGGGCGAAATGAAGATCGCCCATTGTTCGAATCCGCCCGCTGCGCGCCACGGGTGGAAGCACCGACATCGGCGCGACGGCGGGTGCGCGCGGGTTCGCCGGACGCGGTCAGCGGCCCATGCGGCGGCTGTAGTTGGCGAGCCAGCGGTCGTTCAGCGTCGGGTTCGACTCGCGTGCGTCGGGCGCGCTGAAGCCGACGCGCAGGTTGCCACCGCTCTGCTGCTCGATCGTGATCGTCACCGCGGCCCCCGCCTTCGTCCCCAGGATGCGTCCGCTCGCGCGATCGGCCGACGTCACCTGGATTCCCGAGTCGGCGGCGGCACCGAGCGCGGCATCCCACGAGCGATCGAAGCTCGCCGGCACCATCACCGTCTGCGGCTCGTAGGGGTAGGGATAGGCGACGCAGCTTGCGAGGCACGCACACGCGAAGAGCGCGGCGAGCGAGCGGATCGATCGGATCATGGCAGGGCCCTTGGGCAACGCGATGCCGCGATCGTACGCGCGCCGTCGACGGCTCAGCGCGTCGTGCGCCGGTCCTCGATCACCTTGCCGTCGTTCGGCAGACTGCCGGGCAAGACGAGCTCGACCTCGCCGCGCAGCTTGGTCACGTCGCGGATCGACTGCGCGACGCGTTCGCCGAGCCCTTCGACCGCGGCCGCGGTCTCGGCGACGAGCGTCATGCGGTCGGCGGCCATCGCGCCGTCGACGACGAGCCGCGCGCGCGCGATCTCGGGATGGCGGCGCACGATCTCGCCGACCTGCGACGGATGCACGAACATGCCGCGCACCTTGGTCGACTGGTCGGCGCGGCCGAGCCAGCCGCGGATGCGGCGGTTCGTCCTCCCGGTCGGGCACGGTCCCGGCAGGATCGCCGAAAGGTCGCCGGTCGCGTAGCGCACGAGCGGGTAGTCGGCGTTGAGCGTCGTCACGACGAGCTCGCCGATTTCGCCGTCGGCGACCGGATCGTTGCCGCCGGGAGCGACGATCTCGAGCACGACGCCCTCGTCGATCACGAGCCCTTCGCGCGCCTCGGTCTCGTACGCGACGAGGCCGAGGTCGGCCGTGCCGTAGCTCTGGAACGCGGCGATGCCGCGCCGGCCGAGCCAGTCGACGAGCGCTGCCGGCACCGCTTCGCCGCTCAGGCACGCGCGCGCGAGCGCGGGCACCGCGACGCCGGTCTCGTCGGCCTTTTCGAGCAGGACGCGCAGGAAGCTCGGCGTGCCGGTGTACGCGCTCGGCTTCAGCAGCGCCATCGCCTGCAGCTGCAGCTCGGTCTGCCCCGTGCCGCCGGGAAAGACGGTGCAGCCGAGCGCGTGCGCGCCGCTTTCCATCATCGATCCCGCCGGCGTCAGGTGGTAGCTGAAGCTGTTGTGGACGAGGTCGCCCGCGCGCAGCCCCGCGGCGAAGAGCGCGCGCGCCATCCGCCAATAGTCGGCTCGTGCCGTCTCGGGCTCGCGGATCGGGCCGGGCGAGACGAAGACGCGCAGCGCGCGCTCGGCCTCGGGGCGCGACCGACCCCAGCCGACGGTCGCGTAGCCGCCGAACGCGTCGACCGCGTCGGCGGCGTTCTGGCCGGCGAGGAGATCGCTCTTGCGCAGCACCGGCAAGGTCGCGAGCGCCGCGCGCGAGGTGATCGCACGCGGATCGACTCCGGCGAGGCGCTGCGCGATCGCCGGCGCGCGTGCGATCGCGTGCGCGACCAGCCGCGGCAGGTCGCGCGCGACCTGGGCGTCGCGCGCGTCGGGCGATCGCGTCTCGAGCGCGTCGTAGTGGGCGCGCGCCGACGCGTCCGGCGAAGCCATCGCGGCGCGGCTACTCGTCGTCGAAGCGGCGCGCGCGCAGCTTCGCTTCGTCGACGAGCTTGCGCTGGTCGGCGGGAGTCGTCACGGCGAAGCGGTCCCAGCCCGATCCGCCGGGCTTCTTCAGGTCGGCGTGGACGACGCCGGCTTCCTCGTGGAAGTGGAGGAACGCGTCGCGACGCGCGTAGAAGATCCCGGGCTGCTTCTCCTGCACCCCCTTGATCTCGCGCAGCTGGCGCAAGAGCGGCAGCAACGGTCGCAGCGCCTCGGGCGATGCATGGGCCATCGTTCGTCCTCGCTCAGGCGAGCCAGCGCTTGCGGCGCTTGTAGCTCTTGACCGCACGATAGCTCCTGCGCTCGCCGTCGGCGGCATTGCCCCCGGTGCCGAGGTAGAACTCGCGCACGTCCTCGTTGGCGCGCAGCGTCGCCGCCGGACCGTCGAGCACGATGCGGCCGGTCTCGAGGATGTAGCCGTAGTCGGCGTAGCGCAGCGCGATGCCGGTGTTCTGCTCGGCGAGCAGGAAGGTGACGCCTTCCTTCTCGTTGAGGTCGCGCACGATGCCGAAGACCTCCTCGACGACCTGCGGCGCGAGCCCCATCGACGGCTCGTCGAGCAGCACCATCTTCGGGTTGGCCATCAGCGCGCGGCCGATCGCGCACATCTGCTGCTCGCCGCCCGACGTGTACGCGGCCTGCGACGCGCGCCGCTCGCGCAGGCGCGGAAAGTAGCGATACACCTTCTCGAGCGTCGCCTGCACGCCGGCGGCGCCGTCGCGGCGCGTGTACGCGCCGGTGAGCAGGTTCTCCTCGATCGTCAGGTGCGCGAAGCAGCGGCGGCCCTCCATCACCTGGACGACGCCGCGCTCGGCTTCGAGCAGGTTGCTGACGGCGCGCAGCGTCGTCGTCTTGCCGGCGCCGTTGCCGCCCATCAGCGCGACGATGCTGCCCTCGCGGACCTGCAGCGAGACGCCCTTCAACACCAGGATGACGTGGTTGTAGATGAC
>JASLGD010000062.1 GCA_030150305.1 Caldimonas sp.
GCGGGCTGCGCAGCGCGCGCGCGAGCGAGAGGCGGTGCGCCGGCGAGACGAGCGCATCGAGCAGCGCGATGATGTCCTGCGCTTCGGCGGTCGACGCGAGCGTCGTGTCCTCGACCGCGGAATGCGCGACGTGCTCGCGCTCGAGCGCGGCGGCGACGAGGCGCAGCGTCTCTCGCTTGCGGCAGAGCACGAAGATCGCGTCGGGCGAAGCGCCTGCGGCGAGCAGCGAAACGACCCGGCCGGCGACCGTCGCCGCCTCACGCTCGCGCAGCACGATCTCCGCCTCGAGGCGTGCCGTCGTCAGCGTGTCGCGCCAGCTCGCGGTGGCGGCGTCGGGCCGGGCGGCGCGACGGTCGCGCGGGTGGCGCGGCAACGACTCGACGGCGCCCGCGGGCGACACGACCTCGGTCGTGTGCGGTCGGAACCCGGCGAACGCGCCTTCGGCGGTCGCGGCCTCGAACACGCCGTTGATCGCCGCGACGACGCCGGGCGCGTTGCGGCGCGTGTGGTCGCACGCGAGCACGCTGCCTTCGAGGCCTTCGCGCACGAACTGCGCGGCGGCGGCGAAGACGCGCGGCTCGGCGCCGCGGAAGCGGTAGATGCTCTGCTTCGGATCGCCGACGATGAAGATCCCCGGCGGCCGCTGGCCGCTCGCGCCGCCGCCCGCGCCGGCGTACGCCGACAGCCACGCGTGCAGCGCCTGCCATTGCAGCGGGCTCGTGTCCTGGAACTCGTCGACGAGGAGATGGCGAAAGCGCACGTCGAGCCGCTCCTGCACCCAGCCGGCGAGCTCGTCGTCGCGCAGGATCGCGAGAGCGCAGCGCTCGAGGTCGGCCATGTCGGCGAGGCCGCGCGCGCGCTTGTAGTCGGCGAATGCGGCGAGCAGCGCGCGGACGAGGCGGACCATGCGCAGATGCTCGATGCGCGCGTCCTCCTGCTCGACCTGGAGCTTGAGCACGCCGAGCTGCTGCTGCGTGTCGGCGAGCACGGCGAGCGCTTTCGGCAGCACGCGCGGCTCGTCCTCCTGCGTGTACAAGGCGCGCCACGCGGCGTCGAACGCGGCGCGCGCGTCGCCGTTCGCGAGCGCGTCGGCGAGCCGAGCCGCGAAGTCTTGCCAGGTCCTGGCGGCGCGGCCGAGGACGTCGACGACGTGCGACAGGCGCTTGCGCCAGAACGCCTCGCGCACCGCATCGACCGGATGCTCGAAGCGCGCGACCTCCGGCCACAGCGCAGCAGCCGGCTCGACGCTGCCGTCGAGGACGCCGGCTTCGTCGGCGCTCTCGAACTCGACGCGGTGCCACCACGCCGCCGCGAGCCACTTGCCGAGCTGCGTGCGGCCACGCCGCGCCGTCATCGCGTCGTAGTCGCGACGCAGCTCGGGGTCGCGGACGACGCGGGCGTGGAACGCGCGCAGCACCGCCGCGCGGTGGTCGTCGAGCTCCTCGATCAGCTCCAGGTCGGGCGCGAGCCCGAGGCGATCGAGCAGCGCCAGCGGCGCCGCGCGCAGAAGCTGCGCGAACCAGGCGTGGAACGTGCGGATCTCGATCGGCCGTCCGCCGGCGAGGATCCTCGCGTGCAGCGTCGCGAGCTCGTCGGCGAGCGCTTCGGCACGCTCGCGCGCGACGCCGCGCTCGACCAGCGCGGCGACGCGCTCGCCGTGCTGCGAACGCGCCGAGGCGTACTTCGCGAGCCACTCGTGCAGACGGTCGCGCATCTCGCCCGCGGCGGCACGCGTGAACGTGATCGCGAGGATCTCGTGCGGCGCGGCGCCTTCGAGCAGCGCACGCAGCATCCGCGAGACGAGGATCCAGGTCTTGCCCGAGCCTGCGCACGCCTCGACGACGCAGCTGCGCGAGGGATCGCACGCGACGGCGTAGAACGCTTCGCGCGTCGCCGGGACGCCGTCGACGCGAAAGGCCGGCGCGGTCATCGATCCGCGGACGGCTTGGGGTCGGGCTCGGGCGACCAGTGGTCGCGGCGGCACAGGCCCCGCGCGTCGCACCACTCGCACGCCGAGCCTTCGCCGAGCGGCGCCAGCGCAGCGCCGGCGCGCAGGCGGCGCAGATCGTCGGCGATGCCGCCGAGCAGCGCGTCGGCGGTCGTCGCGACGTCGAGGTGCTCGTGCAGCTCGAGCCCGCGCGTCGCGTCCATCGCCAGGTAGTAGGCGCGCAGCGGCGATGCGTGCTGCGCGCCGACGAGCGCGGCGTAGAACGCGAGCTGGGTGTCCTCGAAGCGATCGCGGACGATCTCCTTGAGTCGGCTCGAGCTGCCGGTCTTGTAGTCGATCACCTCGATGCGGGCACCGTCGTCGACGACGTCGATGCGGTCGATCCGCCCCTGCAGCTCGACGCCTTCGAGCGCCGGCGGCGCGGCGCGCAGCTCGACTTCGCCCTGCGACCACGCCGCGCCCGCGGCTTCGCGCGCGTGCAGCCATTCGACGTAGCGCGGAACGAGGACCGCGAACGAAGCGCTGAAGGGCAGGAACGCGGCCTCGTCGAGCCCCTGCGCCGCGAGGCTCGCTTCGCCGAGCGCGCGCAGCCGCTCCTCGTCGTCCGCCGGCGTCGACCCGGGAGGCCGTGCGACGTGGAAGGCGTGCAGCACGTCGTGCAGCCAGCGACCGTAGTCGCGCTTCTCGACCTCGACGTCGAGCTCGTCGACGGCGCGCAGCCCGAGCACGTTCTGCGCGAAGAACCGGTACGGGCAGGCGCGCAGCGCCTCGAACGCGCTCGCCGACAGCACGCGCGGCAGCCGGTCGCCTGCCGACGGTGCGCTTCGCCGGATCGGCGCGGCCGTGATCGTGCGCTCGACGCGCGGGTCGCGCCACTCGCGCAGCGCAGCGCCGCGCTCCTCGAGCGAGAGCGCGAGCCAGTCGACGAATGCGCTGTTGGCGAGCGGATCGGCGCCGTCGGCGCGACGACGCAAGAGCGTGACGCGGTCGACCCGCAGCAGTTGCGCGAACGCGAGCAGCTCGGCCTCGCGGCGCGCTGCCGCGTCGGGCAGTCCGAGCGCACGCGCGGCGTCGCGCGGCAGCAGCGAGTCGAGGGTCTCGATCGCGCCGAGCCGGCGATCGTCGGCACCAGGAACGACGGCCGCTGCGAACGGCCGCAGCATCGCGCGCGCGAGCGGCGTGACGACGACCTCGGCGGCGAGCGCCACGCCGTCGTCGTCGACCGGGTCGGGCGGCAGGAACGTCTCGCGCTCGAAGACGTCGTCGACCCAGCGCGTGAACTCGGAGAGCAGCATCGGCGCGAGATCGGCGGCGAGCTGGGCGCGCCGCGGCGGTGCGAGCGGAGGATCGATCGCGAGCGCCGACAGCGCCTGCTGCCCGGCGGCATCCGTGCGCAGTCGCTCGAGCGCGCCGCTGGCCTCGAGCGCAGCGGCGAGCGCGTCGAGCCAGGCGACGAGCGTGCGTCGTGGCGGCCGCGCCAGGGCCTCGACGATCCCGAGCGCGTCGTCGCGCAGCGCCGCGGCGCCGCCTTCGAGCGACACGCGCGCGAGACCGCGGGCGTCGGCGACCTGCGCCTTGCGCAGCGCCGCTTCGAGCGCTTCGAGCGCGGAGGTGCGGCGCGTGCCGAGCGGCACCGCCTTCAGCCAGTCGAGCCAGGCGTCGGCGCTCGCACCGCTTTCGGCGGCGCGCAGCGTCGCCATGACGGTCGCGCCGGCGCGTGTCGTCGCGAGCTTCCAGCCGGTCTCGTCGCGGACGACGACGGCGCTGCGCTCGAGCAGCGCGCGGATGCGCCGCACGAGCACCCGGTCGAGCGCGACGAGCGCGACCGGAATCTCGCCGCGCTCGACGTGGTCGAGCACCTGAGCAGCAGCGGCCGACCCCTCGTCCTCGAAGCCGTCGCAGACGTGGAACGCAGGCGCCTGCGAAGGGACCTCGCGAAACGGTTGCTGCGGATCGACGTCGGTGTCGATCACCAGGGTCGGCGCGCTTGCACGGTCGAGCAGCGCGCGCACGAGCGGGTCGGCGCCGCCCGCGACGACCGCGACCCACGCCGCGGGTCGCAGCG
>JASLGD010000128.1 GCA_030150305.1 Caldimonas sp.
CGTCACGATGGCGATCGCTCCGCTGATGACGGCGCTCGTCGCACGCCTCGTGCTTGGCCATCGCCTACCGGCGCGAACGTGGGGCGCGATCGTCGTCGCCGGCATCGGCATCGCCTGGATGTACGCGCACGAGCTGGCCGCCGTCGCGCCGCGCCATCTCGCCGGCACCGCAATCGCGCTCGCCGTGCCGATTGACGCCGCGCTCAACTGGACGGCGATCCAGCGCAGCAGGAACGGCAGCACCGACCTGCTCGTCGCCGTCCTCATCGGCGCCGCGCTGTCGGCGCTCCTCACCTTCGGCGTGGCGCTGCCGTTGCGCGCGACGGGGCACGATCTCGTGCTGCTCGCGATCCTCGGCGTGTTCCAGCTCGCGGTGCCGTGTCTCGTCGCGGTCGCGGCGGCGCGCGTCCTCGCTGCGCCCGAGGTCGCGCTGCTGGCGCTGCTCGAGATCGTGTTCGGCGTCGTCTGGACGTGGCTCGGCGCCGCGGAAGCGCCGAGCCGCCACGTCCTCGGCGGCGGCGCGCTCGTCCTCGCCGCGCTCGTCGGCAACGAGTCGATCGCATTGCGCCAACGGCGCGTCGTCGTGCCGCGAGGTTGAGCGCGCAGCGTCGACGTCGCTGCAGGGCCAGTTAACATGAGCGCGGGATCACCAGCCACGCCGACGCAACGGATGACCGAAAGCGACCCGAAGCGCGCAGCATCGAGCGACGACGACCCACGCCCGGCGAGCACGCTGGCGATGCCGCCCGAGGGGGTTGCGCCGATGCCGCTCTTCTCGCGCTTCGCTGCGTTCGTCCTCGACGCGGTGGCCGGCCGCTTTGCGCAGCCGCCCGCCGCGCGGCGGCCGTTCGAGACGACCGGCGCGCGGCGGCTCTTCTTTCGCACCGCGCATGCGGATGCGCCGGCAGCGCCGGCCTGACTCCCGCCATGCAGCTCTCCGCGAACGGAATCCGCGTCGAGGTCGAAGACCACGGTTCGCCGTCGGGCGAGCCGCTGCTGCTCGTCATGGGCCTGGGGATGCAGCTGCTCGGCTGGCACGAGGACTTCGTCGCGCAGCTCGTCGAGCGCGGCTTTCGCGTGATCCGCTACGACAACCGCGACATCGGCCTCAGCCAGAGCTTCGACCACCTCGGCGTTCCCAACCTGATCGTCGAGTCGCTGCGGCATCGATTCGGGCTTGCCGTGCGCAGCCCGTACGCGCTTGCCGACATGGCGAGCGACGCGATCGGCATTCTCGACGCGCTCGGCATCGCGAGCGCGCACGTCTGCGGCGCTTCGATGGGCGGGATGATCGCGCAGCACATGGCGCATCGCGCGCCGACGCGCGTCAAGAGCCTGACCCTGATGATGACGTCGAGCGGCGCGCGCCGCCTGCCCGCGCCGACGCTCAAGGTGCAGAAGGCACTGATCTCGCGGCCGCCTTCACACACCGTCGAGGGCATCGTCGAGCATTACGTGAAGCTCTACGCGCTGATCGGGAGCCCCGCGTATCCCACCGACCCAGAATGGTTGCGCGAGCGCTTCACGGTCTCGGTCCGGCGCTCGTACCGGCCGGCGGGAACGGCGCGCCAGATGATCGCCATCGCCGCCGACGGCGATCGCTCGCCGCTGCTCGCCGCGATCGCGATGCCGACCCAGATCATCCACGGCGAGGCCGACCCGCTCGTTCCCGTCGCCGCGGGGCGTGACCTGAAAGCGAAGATCCCGGCGGCGGCGATCGATCTCATCGCCGGCATGGGCCACGACCTGCCGCGGCCGCTCTGGCCGCGCTTCGTGGCCGACATCGCCGCGGCAGCCGGACGCGCTTAGGCGCAGCGAGCGGGCGTCGCCAAAAACGGCCGCGACCCCCGCATTCGAGCGCGTCGCGCGCCCGCACCGATGTGACATCCGACCAACGTGCGGCGCCGCGGCGCGGCCGATCGCGTCGATACTTCGCGGCTGAGGCCGACGCCCGATGCTCGGCGATGGGTTCCTGCCATGCGTTCGAGCGATCCGATCGTCCATGCCGTGCTCGCGTCCGCCCAGGACCGCATCCGCGCGACGCTCGACAGCGCCGTCGTCGAGGTCGCCAACAGCCTGCTCGCGCTGATGAAGTCGGCGGGCACGTATCGCGAGCGCGGCCAGCTCGCGTTCGCGCAGATCCACATCCTCGAGAACCGCGAGCTGCTGCTGACGTCGTTCGCCGCCGCGCTGCGCGAGCGGATCGACGAGGACATCGCGTCGCAGGGCGAGGGCCGCGGCCAGGCAGCGACGACCGACTGGCAGACGATCGAGCTCGTCGACGAGGGACAGATCGAGGAGAGGATCTCGTTCGAGCGCATCGGCCAGCTGATCGCGCATCGCAGCGAGGCCGAGCTGCGCGAGCTCGACGCGTACATGAGCGGCCTCCTGCACCACGGCTGGGCCGATCCGCGCCGCAACCCGCTGCGCGGTGCCGTCCTCGGCTCGGCGCTGCACAAGGCGATCGAGAAGATCACCGACGAGGCCGACACGCAGAAGATCTTCGGCCGCGAGCTCGGGCAGGCGATGGCCAACGCGATGCCCGCGTGCTTTCGCGACGTGCTCGACGACGTGAAGAAGCGCGGCATCAAGAAGACCGACCTCGCGATGCGGCCGGCCGACGAGTTCTCGGCGCGGCCGCAGCGCGGCGCCGGCTCGTCGTTCGACGAGGCGCGCCGGCAATGGGAGGCGTCGTGGGTGGGCCGCCCGGCGAGCGAGCAGGCGCCGCTGCGCAGCTGGGAGGCGTCGATCCTCGGCCGCTTCCACGACATCGACGCGCTGCCGGCGAACGCCGACGTCGAGAGCTCGGCGGCGCTCCTCGATCGCCTGGTCCGCGGCGGCATGCCCGGAACGGTTGGCCCACCCGGCGGGACGCGGCCGTCGGTCGCCGCTGCCGCGGATGCCGAGCTCATGAAGCTGCTGCGCCGGTTGAACGGCGGCGGCACGTACATGGGCGAGTTCGACGCGCTGCCGCGCGATACCGGCTACGGCTCGCACAGCGGCGAGCTGCCGCCCGAGGACTTCACGCCGACGCGTCCCGGCGTCCCGCTCGGAACCGCGTACGAGCAGCCGCCGTCGAACGGCCTGTCGGGGTTGATGGCGGTCAACCTGATCCGCGCGCACCGCGCCGAGTTGCTGAAGGCGACGCGCGGCCAGCTCGACCACCTCGTGATCGAGGTCGTCAGCAGCCTGTTCGACCAGATCCTTTCCGACGCGCGCGTGCCGCCCGAGATGGCGCGCCAGCTCGCGCGGCTGCAGCTGCCGGTGCTGCGCGCCGCGCTCGCCGACGGCACCTTCTTCTCGTCGCGCCGCCATCCGGTGCGCCGCTTCATCAACCGCGTCGGCTCGCTCGCGTGCGCGTTCGACAGCTTCGACAGCGGCCCGGCGAAGCAGCTGCTCGACTGCACGCGCGTGCTCGTCGACGAGATCGTCGACGGCGACTTCGACCAGCTCGAGATCTACGACGCGAAGCTGCTCGAGCTCGAGCGCTTCGTCGCCGACCAGACGCACGCCGAGATCCGCGCCAGCGCCGCCGCCGCGACGTTGCGCGGCAAGGAGCTCGAGTGGCGCGCGCAGCAGCGCTTCAGCGAACGGCTGCGCGCCGCGCTCGAGCCGCTCGCGCTGCCGGCGTTCCTGCTCGAGTTCCTGATCGGCGCGTGGGCGCAGGCGATCGTGATGGCGACGCGGCGCGACGGTGCCGATGCCGACTACCCGCTGCGCCTGCGCAGGACGGGCGCCGAGCTCGTGAAGAGCGTGCAGCCGAAGCGCTCGATCGCCGAACGCAAGGACTTCGTCGCTCGCCTGCCGGCGCTGATGGCCGAGCTGACGCAGACGATGAAGTTCGTCGACTGGCCGCAGGCGGCGCAGGACGAGTTCTTCGGCCAGCTCGTCACCCACCATGCCGGCTCGCTGAAGGGCGCGCCGAAGAGCGAGCTCGACCACAACATGATGCTGCGAGCGCTCGAGGCCGCGTTCCGCACGCCGGTGCCGACGGCCGACGAAGCGGCCGACGCGCCGGTCGATTCGACGCCGCTGCCCGCCGTCGAGCAGCGCTTCTCGCTCGAGGAGGAGCTCGCGATCGGCCTGGTCTCGGAGCACGAGGTCGATTGGTCGCATGCCGTCGCGGCGTCCGTCGCGGCGCCGGCGGCTGCGCCCGCGCCGGCCATGCAGGCTCGAGTTGCAAGCGCGCTCGCTACCGCTGGGGCCGGGGCGGCGCTGCCGGCGATCGACGAATCCGCGCTGAAGCCGGTCGACGCCGCGCCCGTCCCGGAGGCGATGGAGCTGCCGGAGTCGCCCGAGCTCGCCGCCGGCCCGCAGTTGCGCGACCACCTCCAGCTCGGCTTTTCGTACCAGCTCAACCTCAGGAACGAATGGCAGAAGGTTCGCCTGACGTACATGAGCCCGGCACGGAGCCTGTTTCTGTTCTCGCACGGCGCGAAGGGGCGCGAGACGATCTCGATGACCGCGCGCACGCTCGGCCGCCTGTGCGCCGCGGGAAGGATGCGGGCGTTCGAGAGCGCGTTCCTGATCGATCGCGCGACGCAGCGCGCGCGCCAGCAGCTGGCGACGTCGGCACCCGGCCGCACGCTGCACTGACGCGCTGCCGACGCGCGCTGGCTCCGGGTTGACCCGCCCCCCCGCCGCGAGGGGGCCGTCGCTGCGATCCGCGCCGCATCATCCCGCGCTGCGGATCGCACCCCGATCCTGTTCTTGGCGCCCTCTGCACGACATCGAAGCTCCGCCGGTCCGGACTCGATGCGCGACCGCACGACTGCAACCTTCCTCATCTTTCGAAAAGTGACGGACGACAAGGCGCGTCGACCCGAGCACGGGCTCAGCAAGGTCAAACGCGCAGAACTCATGGCCCGCCTCGCCGAGCTCGACCATCTCATCGAGGAGCAGACGGCGCACGTCAAGTTCGTTCGCGAGATGGGCTGGAACGTTCCGGTCGTGGCCGAGCGCCTCGAGCATCTGAAGGAGTCGCGCCAGCTGTACCTGTCCGCGCTCAGGCATCTGCTGGGCGACGGCGTCGGCAACCCCGACGGCAGCGGCAACTGCGCCTAGCGGCGAGCGCGCCAGCCCCCTGGGCACCAGGCCGACGGGGCGAAACGCGCTGCTCGACGCGGGCACGTTCCAGGCAAGAAGGCGCGATATCCTTCTGCCCTTTTGTCGATCCTGACGCTGATGAGAATCCCTCTTACGACGCTCGCGCTGTCGCTTTCGAGCGCGCTCCTCGCCGCATGCGCTGCCGAGCCCGCTCCTCCGAGCACGGTGCCCGAGGCCGCGGCCACGCAGAGCGACGTGGTCTGCAGCCGCGAGTACCCGACCGGATCCAACATGGCGGTGACCAAATGCCGCAGCCGCGAGCAGGCGGAGATGGAAAAAGCGGTGGCCGAACGGACCTTGGGCCATCCGAACAGCGGTACGGGTCTGTCGCCGGGCGGCGCCAAGAGCCCCTAGCGCGCTGAAGGCCCAGGCTTGGACGCGGTGAAAGCGGCTGCTCGACGCGTCGACGGCTGGAGGCTCAGCGTCGCGCCGATGATGGACTGGACGGACCGGCACTGCCGGTTCTTCCATCGCCTGCTGACGCGCCGCGCGCGCCTCTACACCGAGATGGTGACGACCGGCGCGCTGCTGCACGGCGACGTCGCCAGGCATCTCGACTTCGACGCCGTCGAGCAGCCGGTCGCGCTGCAGCTCGGCGGCAGCGACCGCGGCGAGCTCGCGGCGTGCGCGCGCCTCGGCGAGCGCTGGGGCTACGCCGAGATCAACCTCAACTGCGGCTGCCCGAGCGAGCGTGTCCAGCGCGGCGCGTTCGGCGCCTGCCTGATGGCCGAGCCTGCGCTCGTCGCCGACTGCGTGCGCGCGATGCGCGACGCCGTCGCCGTTCCGGTCACGGTCAAGCACCGGATCGGCATCGACCGCGTCGAGAGCTACGCCTTCGTGCGCGACTTCGTCGGCGCGGTCGCGGAGGCCGGCTGCGAGGTCTTCATCGTGCACGCGCGCAACGCCTGGCTGCACGGCATCAGCCCGAAGGAAAACCGCGAGCTGCCGCCGCTGCGCCATGCGGTCGTCGCGGCGCTCAAGCACGACTTTCCCGATCGCGTGTTCGTTCTCAACGGCGGCATCGCGACGAACGACGCGATCGCCGGCCACCTCGAGGCGTTCGACGGCGTCATGGTCGGCCGCGCCGCGTACCACCATCCCTGGGAGCTCGTCGAATGGGATGCGCGCTTCTGCGGCCACGCCCACGCGCTGCCGACGCGCGACGCCGTCGAGGCCGCGATGGTCGGCTACATGGAGCGCCTCGTCGCCCGCGGGGAGCCGTGGACGCACGCGTCGCGCCACATGCTCGGTCTGCGCAACGGCGAGCCGGGCGCGCGCCGCTGGCGCCAGGTCTGGAGCGACCCGCAGCTGAAAGGCGAATCGCCAGCGGCGGTGTCGCAGCGCGCGCGCGACGCGCAGGGCGCGGTCAGCGCCGCCGCGACGGCCATGTCGCCAGCATGACGCCGCCGAGCGCGAGCGCGAATGCGACGACCTGCATCGTCGTGAAGCGCTCGCCGTAGAAGGCGACGCCGACGGCCGCGGCGCTGACCGGAAGAAAGACGGTGAAGACCCCCGCCGACGCAGCGGGAACATGGCGCATCCCGGTCATCCACAGCCAGACGGTCACGACGCTCGCCGCGATCGCGTAGACGACGAGCAGCGCCCAATACGACCGATCGATGTAGCGCGGCGAGAAGTCGACGAGCTGCCCGAGCGCGAACGGCGCGACCAGGACGAGCCCCCAGAGGTTGATGATCGCGCTGATCCGCTTCGGGCCGAGCGACGCGGTCAGCTTCTTGCCGATGACGACGTAGAGCGCCTCGCACGTGACCGCGGCGAGCAGCAGCGCGCTGCCGGCGAGCGAGCCGCTCGCGAGCCCGCCTTCGCTGTCGCGCGCGAGGGCGACGAGCGTGATGCCGGCGATCGCGCACGCGATCGCGGCGACGACGCGCGCGCC
>JASLGD010000151.1 GCA_030150305.1 Caldimonas sp.
GCTTGGTCGCGCGCACCTTGACGTCGCGCGACACCGAAGGCTCGCCGTTGTACTGGTAGTGGTAGTCCTGCAGCGTGCACTCGCCGGCCTTGTCGCAGATGCCGCAGTCGACCGGGTGGTTGAGCGTCACCAGCTGCAGCATCTCCTTGCGGCGCGCGCGCACGCGCGGCGAATCGGTCAGCACGCGCATGCCCTTGGCGACCGGCATGTTGCAGGCGATGTCGAGCCAGCCCTGGGCCAGGCCGTCGCCTTCGACCTCGACCATGCAGATCCGGCAGTTGCCGGGCACCGAGAGAGCAGGGTGCCAGCAGAAGTACGGGATGACGTGCCCGCTCGCGCGCGCGGCCTGCATCACGGTCTGGCCTTCGGCGGCCTCGACGCGGTCGCCGTCGATGAAGATCTCAACCATCGACGGTCTCCGGGACGTTCCACTCGGCGCCTTGCGCCTCGAGCCGGCCGCCGTGCTTCGAGCGGCCGTGGACGATCCAGTGCTCGAACTCGTCGCGGTACTTGGCGAGGATGCCGACCGTCGCGTAGCCGGCGGCGTCGCCCATGCCGCAGATCGTCGTGCCGTCGTTCGCCTGCGAGATCGCGATCAGCCGGTCGATGTCGTCGAGCTCGCCTTCGCCGGCGACGATGCGGTCGACGATCCGGTGCAGCCAGCCCATGCCCTCGCGGCACGGCGTGCACTGGCCGCACGACTCGTGGTGGTAGAAGCGGACGAGCACCTGCAGCAGCCGGACCATGCACGTGCCTTCGGCGATCACGACCATGCCGCCCGAGCCGAGCCCCGAGCCGGCGCCAGCGACGCTCGCGTGGTCGAGCGTCAGCGGCTCGATTTCCGCCGCGGTCAGCACCTTGGTCGAGATGCCGCCGGGGATGACGCACTTGAGCTTGCCGCCGCCGACGATGCCGCCGCAGTCCTCGTGGACGAACTTCGCGAACGGATAGCCGTACTCGACCTCGTAGACGCCGGGCTTGCGAACGTGGCCCGAGATCGAGATCAGCTGCGTGCCCGGGCTCTTCGCCGTGCCGACGCTGCGAAACGCCGCCGCGCCGTCGCCGACGATGCCCGGAATGTTGGCGAGCGTCTCGACGTTGTTGACGACCGTCGGCCGCTGGTAGAGGCCGCGCACCGTCAGCCGCGGCGGGCGGTTGCGCGGGTACGGCTTCTTTCCTTCGATCGAGGTCAGCAGGCCCGATGCTTCGCCGCACACGTACGAGCCGGCGCCGCGGTAGACGATGAGGTCGCACGCGAACGCGCTGCCAGCAACGGATGCGCCGAGCAGCCCGGCGGCGTACGCTTCCTCGATCGCGCCCGCGATGCGCCGGTACGGCAGGTCGAACTCGCCGCGGATGTAGACGAACGCGTGGCGCACCTGCAGCGCGTATGCCGCAAGCAGCATGCCTTCGATCAGCAGGTGCGGCGCGTTCTCGAGGATCCAGCGGTCCTTGAACGTTCCGGGCTCGCCTTCGTCGGCGTTCGCGCAGAGGTAGTGCGGCTGCTCGTCGTTGAGCTTGATGACGCCCCACTTGCGGCCGGCCGGGAACGCGGCGCCGCCGTGGCCGAGCAGGCCCGACGCGGCGACTTCCTGCGTCACCTGCTCGGGGCGCAGCTCGCGCACCGCCTTCTCGATCGCCGCGTAGCCGCCGCGCGCACGGTACGCCGCGAGCGTGTGCGAGTCGGCGGTGACCGGAAAGGTCATGAGGAGCTTGCGGCCGGTCATGGGTGCACCCTCGGCCTGCGGCCGGTCCCGTCGGGCGGCCCGGAGCGTCCCCTTCGGAGCGGCCGTGCGGGGACGCTCATCGCGCCAGCCTTTCGATCAGCGCGTCGAGCCGCTCGGGAGTCAGGCTCTCGTGGTACGTCTCGTTGACGACGACGACCGGCGCGGTGCCGCACGAGCCGAGGCACTCGACGGTCGAGAGCGTGAAGCGGCCGTCCTTGGTCGTCTCGCCGGGAGCGATGCCGAGCCGCTCGCGGATCTGCGCGACGACGCCTTCGGCGCCGCGCATCGAGCAGGCGACGTTGCGGCACGCCTGCAGGTGCCAGCGCCCGATCGGTGCGCGGCGCAGCTGCGTGTAGTACGACAGCACCTCCTCGACCTGGACGCGCGGAACGCCGAGGTACGCGACGAGATCGTCGATGTCGCGGTCGGCGACGAAGCCGCGCTCGTCCTGGATCCGGCGCAGGCACGGCAGCACCAGCGAGGACTCGAACCCGGGCGGAAAGCGCCGGCGCAGCGCGTCGAACTCGGCGTGCAGGCTCTTCACCGGTCGCACTCCCCGCCGATCATGTTGATCGAGCCGAACGTCGGCACGATGTCGGCGAGCTGGCCGCCGTCGAGCATCCGGCTCGCCGCGCCCATGTGGACGAAGCTCGGCGAGCGGACGTGCACCTTGTACGGCGTGCCGCTGCCGGTCGAGACGAGGTAGAAGCCGAGCTCGCCGTTCGGCGCCTCGTGTGCGCAGTAGACGTCGCCGCGCGGCACCACCGGGCCGTCCATGACGAGCTTGAAGTGGTTGATGAGCGACTCGATCTGGCCGTAGACGAGCGTCTTCTCGGGGAACGTGCAGCGCCGGTCGTCGACGTCGATCGGCCCTGCGGGCAGCATCTGCGCGAGCTGCCGGATCATGTAGACCGACTCGTCCATCTCGCGCATCCGCACGTAGTAGCGGTCGTAGTTGTCGCCCTGGATGCCGACCGGCACGTCGAAGTCGAGCTCGGCGTAGGCGAGGTACGGCGTGTCCTTGCGGAGATCGATCGGCGCGCCGGTCGAACGCAGCAGCGGGCCGGTGCAGCCGAGGCTCAGCGCGTCGGCCGTCGTGATCGTGCCGACGCCGCGCAGCCGGTCGATGAAGATGCGGTTGCGGTCGACGAGCGCGTGGACGCGGCCGACGAACTCCTCGTACTGGACGAGGATCTCCTCGAGGCGGACGAGCCAGCCGTCGGGCAGGTCGCGCGCGAGGCCGCCGATCCGGCCGTAGCTGTGCGTGACGCGCGCGCCGGTCAGCGCCGCGAGGTGCTCGTACATGTAGTCGCGCACCATGACGAGGTAGAGGAACGCGGTCATCGCGCCCATCTCCATCAGCGCCGCGGCGACGCACGTCAGGTGGTCGACGACGCGCGAGTACTCCGAGAGCAGCGTTCTCAGGTAGCGGCACCGCGGCGTGATCTCGATGCCCATCAGCCGCTCGACCGCATCGCAGTACGCGAAGTCGTTGACCAGCGGCGAGACGTAGTTGAGGCGGTCGACGTACGGGATCAGGTTGTGCCAGGTGTGGTCCTCGCACTCCTTCTCGAAGCCGCGGTGCAGGTAGCCGCAGTGGACGTCGGTGCGCAGCACCTTCTCGCCGTCGAGCTCGGCGACGATCTGCACCGTGCCATGCGTCGCCGGGTGCGACGGCCCGATGTTGACGATGACCGAGCCTTCGGCGGCGTTCCTGCCGAGCGACGTGCGGATCGGGTTGGCGATCGTGGCGGCGTCCATCGTCGTCAGCCTTCGCGGTACGTGACGAGCGGCTGCTCGCGCAGCTTCGGGTAGTCCTTGCGCAGCGGGTGGCCTTCGAAGCCCTCGTAGAGCAGGATCGGGCGCAGGTCGCGGTTGCCGCGAAAGACGATGCCGTACATGTCGTGGCACTCGCGCTCCATGTACGCCGCCGAGCCGTAGAGCGCGCACAGCGAATCGACGACCGGCTCGTCGGCGCCGACGCGCGTCTTCAGGCGCACGCGGACGCGGTGCGCGGTCGAGTAGAAGTGGTGGACGACTTCGAAGCGCAGCGCGTCGTCGGACCAGTCGACGGCGGTGACGTCGAGCAGGAGATCGAAGCCGTAGTCGTCCCTCAGCCGGCGCGCGGTCGTGACGAGCTCGCCGGGCGCGAGGACGAGCACGATCGTGCCGTGCGAGACCGTCGCCGCCCCGGCGGCAGGAACGAGCTCGCGGTGCAGCGTGGGCAGGTCGCTCGCGGCCATCTCAGAAGCGCTCCGTGACGACGGGGTGGTGCGCGCGCGCGATCTTGTCCTGCAGCTGCATGATCCCGTCGATCACCGTCTCCGGACGCGGCGGGCAACCGGGGACATAGACGTCGACCGGAATGATCTTGTCGATCCCCTGCAGCGCGGCGTAGTTCTGGTAGAAGCCGCCGCTCGATGCGCAGACGCCGAACGCCATCACCCATTTCGGCTCGCACATCTGCTCGTAGACCTTGAGCAGGATCGGCGCCTGCTTGTGGGTGACGGTGCCGACGACCATCAGCAGGTCGGCCTGGCGCGGCGAGAAGCGCGGCAGCGCGGCGCCGAAGCGGTCGGTGTCGTACGGCGACGCGCTCACCGCCATGAACTCCATCGCGCAGCATGCGGTGACGAACGGGTAGGGGAAGAGCGAGAACTTGCGCGCCCAGCCGACCAGCTCGTCCTTGCGCGTCGTCAAGTACTCGAAGGCGGCGTCCTTCGTCGAGCGCGACGTCGGCGCGACCGGGGTGATCGGAAACGTGCGAGCGTCCATCGTCTTACTGCGTCACCGCCTCGATCAGCCGCGCCTTGTACACATAGAGCAGCAGCAGCACGAGCAGGCCGACGAAGAGGAGGAACGTGAACAGCATGAACCCCGTGACCGGCTGCGCGCCGAGCGCGAGGATGAAGAGGAACACCGTCTCGAGATCGAACAGGATGAAGACGACCGCGATCGCGTAGTACTTGATCGGCACCGCCTTCACGTTGAGCGTGCTCACAGGCGTCGCGCCGCACTCGAACGGCTCGAGCTTGACGGCGGACGCCTTCGGCTTCGGCCCGAGCAGAGCGTTCAGCGCGAGCGTGATCGCGACGAACGAGAGGATCGCCAGCAGGTACAGCAGGAAGACGGCGTACGGGTTCAAGGCTGCTGCTCCGCGGTCTGCACGCAGCCCTGCTTGCAGGCGCCACGCGATGACGCGAAGGCTAGCGAGCGACCCCGTCGTCGCTCTTGCGAAAGATCAAGCGCGTCGGAGCGGGCGGGCGGCGACCCCGCACGGGCGCGCCGCCGGCGGCCACGCTCAAAAGCGATAGCGCAGCGCGAGACGCAGCACGGTCACCGAGTAGTGCGGCGACTGCATGCCGAGCGCGAGCAGGTTCGGCAGCGTGCCGGGCGCGACGCCGTCGAGGTGCCAGTCGGCGGAGTCGTAGTGCTCGAACGTGAGGCCGCCGACGATCGAGAGGTTGTCCTTCAGTTTGTACAGGCCGTAGAACGTGACGCTGTCGAGCGTCGTCGTCGCGGTCGGGAACGGCGGCTCGCCGACCGCGGTCTGGACCGACGTGTCGCTGTACGAGCGCGAGAACGTGACATCGGCGCCGACGTCGAACTTTTTCTCCGTCACCGTGTACTTGATGCCGGCACCGAGGGTGTTGAAGCGGTCCTTGACGCGCCCGGTCCAGTCGGGGCCGGCGAAGGCCTGGCTGCCGTTCTGGCTGGAGCGGATCTGCTGGGTCTGCACGAAGCCTCGCGCGCGCGTCTTCTCGTCGATCGCGGCCGAGAGCTCGAGCGCGAGGTTGGCGCTGCGCGAGGACGTGAGGCCGACCTGCGAGTGGTTGTAGTCGTCGTCGGTGACGTCGGCCGACAGGCCGAGCGAGATCGTCTCGCTGATCGCGTAATCGAGGTGCAGCTCGGCGCTGTTGCGGTTGCGGTCGGCGAGCTCGAACTTGCGCAGCAGCGGGTTCTCGACGTAGAACCAGATCGCGGTGCCGTAGGTCGAGTTGTCGCGCCACGAGTGCGCGAGCTTGAGCGACGTCGTGAGCTTGTCCATCGGCTGCGCCGCGGCCTTGCCCCAGACCGTCCATTCGCGCGTCGTCACGACTTCCTGGTACGAGCGCTCGCGCTGCTCGTACTCGACGGCGCCGGTCAGGCGCGTGCTCCACGGCAGGCTGCCCGCGTAGTCGCCCATGCCCTTGAAGCGGTCGAGCTTGTAGCTGAACGGCGTGTTCGTTCGCGTCGCACCCGTCGCGATCATGTCGGTCGTCACGATGGGGAACGCCCGCACCGGGGTGCGGTTGTCGCGCTGGTCGTGGTCGTAGCTGCCGATCAGCTTCAGCCCCGCCGTCGGAGTCGCGGTCACCTTCAGCCCGCCGTTGTACGTGTCGACGCGACCGCCGAGCGACTGCGAAGGCAGCGGCAGCACCGTCGGCGCGAGCGCAGCGTTCTGCGTCGCCGGCAGGAACGCGTCGTCCTGCGTCAGCCTGCCGTACGCGAGGTCGCCGGTCAGGCGGATCGTCGGCGTGATGTCGTAGCCGGCCGTTCCGCGCACCTGCTGGAACAGGTTGTCGGGCGCGAGCGCGAGCTGGCCGCTGGTCGCGCCGGCAACCGTCGGAAAGAACGGATTCGACCAGGTCACGCCCGGGTCGTCGTTGCGGAACGACGAGACGTGATAGCTGAGCGTCGCCTGGAGCTTCTTCGTCGCGTAGGCGATGCCGATCTCGCCCTGATCGGCCTTCTCGTGGACCGGTGCGGCGAATTGCGCCGCCGTCGAGAAGAACGATCCCGAGGTCGGCCTGTTGCCGTCGCGTTCGTCGTGGCGGAAGTTGATCGTGTAGCTCCAGTCGCGGCCGCCGACCACGCTGCCGCCGACGTCGAGACGCTTGTACTTGTAGCCGAGGTCGATCGGCGACAGCGTCGTTGCGAGCGGCATGCCGCTGGTGTCGAACGCGGGGTAGCCGCCGGGCAGCGTCAGCACCGAGCCGCCGCTGCCGATGAAGGGAGTGGACGCGCCTTCGGTGAAGTTGCGGGCGATCTCTCTGTAGCCGACGCGCAGCGTGTAGCGGCCCTCGCGGCCGGACTCGCCGTAGAGT
>JASLGD010000215.1 GCA_030150305.1 Caldimonas sp.
TTTCCGCCGCGGCGAGGCGGCGCGCGAGCACGGCGCCGAGCCCGGTCGCCGGCGTGAGCACGCCGCCGCCGCGCTCGCCGCCCGGAAGCGCGGCCGTCTCGGTCGCCAGCGCCAGCGCCGCCTCGCACACGAAGCGCGTCGTCGCGCGGTTGCCCGGGTCGCCGCTGCCGGCGATCCGGCCGCGCAGCACTCGACCGCTCTCGCTCCTGCCGACGAGCTCGCAGCGAAACGATCCGTTGTCCATCGTCGCCTCGGAAGGTCCGCTGCCCGGCGGCGGCGCGACCGACTTGAGCATCGTGCGCACGACGCCCAGCTGCATCGCGGCGCGGCCGACGCCCATGCCCAGGCTCACCGCGCCGGCGGCCGCGGCCGCGAGCGGCCCGGCGCCGAAGCGCTGGACTTCCTGGTAGCTGAAGTCGGCGCCGTACGCAGCGTCGCCGCCCGCGGCGAGCAGCGCCGCGCTGCGACGGACGACCCGCGTGTTGATCGGCGCCATCACGAACGGGCCGACCCAGGCGCCGAAGTCGGCGTCGAAGTAAGGCGCGACCGGATCGGCATGCGCGCCGACGCGCGCCGGCGCGGTGCCGGCAGGATTGAGCAGGAACGGATCGTCGACGCGCGCGGCCTGGCCCGACTCGAGCATGTTCAGCGCCGACGCGAGCGTGCCGCCGTTGACGCCGCCGCGCATCGAGTGGCACGCCTTCACGCTCGTGCAGCGCTCGCCGTGGCGCGCGTGCAGCGCGTGCGCGACGAGCCATGCGCCGAGATCCGACGGCACCGAGTCGAAGCCGCAGCACGGAATGATGCGCGTGCCGTTCGCAGCGGCGTCGCGATGGTGGCGATCGATGAGATCGCGCACCCACGGCGTCTCGCCGGTGATGTCGACGTAGTGGGTGCCGTGCTTCACGCACGCCGCGACGAGCGCGCTGCCGTGCAGCGCGAACGGTCCGGCGGTGCTGAGCACGACCGCGGCCTGCGCGGCGAGCGCGTCGAGCGCGGCGACGTCGTCGGCGGCCGCGACGACGATGCCGGCGTTCGCCGCGCCCGCGCCGCACGCGGTGCGGACCTGCGCGAGCTTCGCTGCCGATCGGCCGCCGAGCGCCCAGCGCAGCGTGCCGGCGTGCGCGGCGAAGTAGGCGACGGTCTGGCGGCCGACGAAGCCGGTCGCGCCGTAAAGGACGACGTCGTAGGCGCGGGCGGCGGTGGTGCGTCTGGCATTCACGTCGAGGACTCCTGTTGCTGGAGCGAGGGCGAGCGCGCGCGACGTCGCTGCCCGCGTCGGTTCATCTCGACCCTGCGGCGAGCCGACGTTCGAGCCACAGGCTGTAGCGCGACATCGCGAAGCTCGCGACGAAGTAGATCGCAGCGACGAAGAGATAGCCCTCGATGAAGAACTCGCGCCAGCGCGGGTCGCCGAGCGCGAGGCGAAGCGACCCGGTGAGGTCGTACATCGAGACGACGGCGACGAGCGACGTGTCCATGAACGTCGACAGCAGGTTGTTGACGAACGCCGGAATCGTCGCGACGAGCGCCTGCGGCAGCACGACGGCGCGCTGCACCTGCCACCAGGTGAGGCCGAGCGACGTCGCCGCCTCGGCCTGCGTGCGCGGCACGCTCTGCAGGCCGCCGCGCACGGTCTCCGCCATGTACGCCGCCTGGAAGAGGACGAGGCCGATCGCGACGCGCCAGAACGGATCGACGCGCCATCCCGCCGGCAGCACGAGCGGAAAGACGAACGCCGAGACGAACAGCACCGTGATCAGCGGCACGCCGCGGACGAGCTCGATGTAGCCGACCGCGAGCGAGCGCAGCAGCGCGAGCGACGAGCGCCGCGCGAACGCGAGCGCGATGCCGATCGGCGTCGCCGCCGCCATGCCGATCAACGTCAGGATGACCGTGAGCGGCAGCCCGCCCCAGCGGTCGGTGCCGACCGGTTCGAGGCCGAGCACGCCGCCGGCCATCGCCGCGAAGAAGACCGCGAACGCGAGCAGCCAGCCGAGCGCGAGCAAGCGAGCGCCGCGCCGCGTCCAGAGCGCCGGCGCTGCGGTCGCGAGCAGCATGGCGACGACCGCCGCGGTCGCGAGCGCGGGCCGCCACTGCTGATCGAACGGATAACGGCCGAACAGGATCAGGCGCCACTTCTCGGCGACGAAGCCCCAGCACGCGCCTTCGTGCCCGAGCGCCTTGCACGCCGCGTAGTCGGGCCGCGCGACGGCGCGCACGACGCCCCATTCGACGACGTGCCACGCGAGCCAGGCGAGCGCAGCGACGAGCAGCAACGTGACGACGCTCGCGCCGGGGCTCGCGAACAAGCCCGCGCGCACGCGGGCCGCGAGCGGCGCGCGCAACGGAGTCGACGCGGTCGCATCCATCGGCGGGCCTCAGCGCGGCGCGCGCGTGACGCGCGCGTTGACCGCGCCCATGACGACTGCGACGACGAGGTTGAGCGTCAGGTAGACCGCCATGATGACGACGATCGCCTCGAGCGCCTGCCCGTTCTGGTTGATCGACGTGTTGGCGATCGAGACCAGGTCGGGATAGCCGATCACGACCGCAAGCGACGAGTTCTTGATCAGGTTCATGTACTGGCTCGCGAGCGGCGGGATCGCGAGCCGCAGCGCCTGCGGGAAGACGACGCTGCCGACGACCTGCGCGCCGCGCATGCCGAGCGCCTGCGCGGCGTGCCATTGGCCGATCGGCACCGCGAGCGCGCCGGCGCGCACGAGCTCGGCGATCGATGCCGACGTGAAGAGCGAGAGGCCGAGCCAGAGGGCGAGGAATTCGGGCGTGAGCGACGCGCCGCCGCTGATCAGGAAGCCGTCGAGCACGGGCTTCGACCAACCGCCCGCGATGCCGACCGCGAGCCACGCGATCACCGCCGCGAACGCGCCCGCGACGGTCGCGACGAGCCCGGCACCGGCGTCGAGCCAGCGGCGAGCCGCCGCCCAGCCGAGCGCGGCGACGAGCGCGAACGCCGCGAGCGCGACGACGACGGCGAGCCTGCCTTGCTCGGGCACGGCGATCTTCAGCCCTTCCTTCGACAGCAGCGCGACGCCGGGGATCGAGAGCGCGCCCGACGAGTCGGGCAGCAGCTCGGTCACGAGGAGGTAGATCGCGAGCAGCTGGATGAGGAGGGGGATGTTGCGGAAGACCTCGACCCACGCGCCGCACAGGCCGCGCACGAGCGGATGGCGCGCCAGCCGCAGCAGCCCGACGACGACGCCGAGCACGGTCGCGAGGACGATGCCGGCGATCGAGACGCGCAGCGTGTTGGCCATGCCGGCGGCGAACGCGCGCAGGTAGCTGTCGCGCGACGTGTAGTCGATCAGCAGCTCGCCGATGTTGAAGCCGGCCGGGTCGGCGAGGAACGCGAAGCCCGACTTGATGCCGCGCGCCTCGAGATTGGCGCCGACGTTGCGCGCGACGACGGCGGCGAGCGCGACGAGCGCGACCGCGACCGCGCCTTGCACCAGCCGGTCGCGCAGCCGCCGCGCGCGGCGCGCTGCGCGCCACGCCGCATCGCCGATCGGCGCGGCGAGCGGAGTCGCCACGTCCGCCCGCAGTGCGCTAGCGGATCGGCGGCGCGTACATCAGGCCGCCCTTGGTCCAGAGGTTGTTGACGCCGCGCGGCAGCCCGACCGCCGACTTCGGCCCGAGGTTGCGCTCGAAGCTCTCGCCGTAGTTGCCGACCTGCTTGACGATGCGGTAGGCCCACTCCTTGTCGAGGCCGAGCAGCTTCCCGGTGTCCTCGGAGACGCCGAGGAAGCGCTGCACGCCGGGATCCTTGCTGCTCGCCTTCTGCGCATCGACGTTGGCCTGCGTGAGG
>JASLGD010000280.1 GCA_030150305.1 Caldimonas sp.
CGCACCGTTCCGCCCGCGAGCACCATCGCGCCGATCCGTGCCTGGTCGCGCGCGCTGATCGAGACCCCCGCGCCCCAGTGCGATCCGCCGGGCACCGACTGCACGACGCCGACGCCGGGCAGCTCGACCCACGCGTTGTCGTAGCCCTGCCAGGCGAAGCCGTCGCCGCCGCCGAGCGGGACGAGCACGCGGTCGCGAAAGACCTGCGGCAGCGGCGCGCGAAACAGATGCAGCAGTGCGAGCGCGAGCTGGTTGATGCGAACGTCGTTGTATTCCCAGTAGGTGCCAGGCGCCTGCAGCGGGCGCGCCGCGCCCTTCGGGCCGCCCGACGGCGGCCGCGGATCGAGGCCCACCGTGCGCCAGCGATCGACGGTGTCGGGAATGCCGAACGAGGTTCCCTGCCATTCGCTCGTCTGCGTGAGCAGCTGCGCCCAGGTGATCGCGCGGTTGTGCTCCGCGTCGTCGAAGCCGATGCCGTGGACGCGCGCGTCGACGCGCTCGTCCTCGTCGGGCAGGAGGCCGTCGTCGTGCGCGACGCCGGCGAGCAGCGCGAGGTAGCTCTTGGCGACGCTGAAGGTCAGGTCGGCACGCTCGGGCTCGCCCCACGCCGCGATCTCCTCGCCGTGGCGGACGACGACGCCCGACTGCGGGCCGCGCGCGTGCACCGGGCCGCGCAGGCGGTTGAACGGCGGCGGGTCGTCGTGGTGCACGCCCCAGGGCCTGCCGCCCGGCGGCACCGGCGCGTCCGGGTCGCGCGGCCACGGCGATTCGTGCGCGGCCGCGAACGCGATCGCGTCGACGAGCGCCTTCGACGGCGTCACTCGACCTTCGCGCCCGACGAGATCACGACCTTCTCCCACTTCGCCGTCTCGTCGGCGATCGTCTTGCCGAAGTCCTCGGGCGTCCCCGGGATCGGCTTGCCGCCGAGCTCGGCGAGCCTGGCGCGCATCTTCGGGTCGGCGAGCGCGCGGTTCACTTCGGCGTTGACCTTCTCGATCACGTCCTTCGGCGTCGCCTTCGGCATGCCGATGCCGAACCACGCCGTCGCCTCGTAGCCGGGGACGGTCTCGGCGACGGTCGGCACGTCGGGCAGCGACGGCTCGCGCTCGGCCGACGTGACCGCGAGCGCGCGGATCTTGCCCTGCTTGATGAAGCCCATCGACGACGGCAGGTTGTCGAAGATGACGTCGACCTGGCCGCCCATGAGGTCCGTCAGCGCCGGGCCGGCGCCCTTGTACGGCACGTGAACCATGTTGCAGCCGGTCATCGACTTGAAGAGCTCGCCCGAGAGGTGCACCGAGGTGCCGCTCCCCGACGACGCCATGTTGATCTTGCCGGGGTTCTGCTTGCAGTAGGCGATGAACTCGGCGACGTTCTTCGCCGGCAGCTTCGGCGTCACGACCATCACGTTGGGCGTGCGCACGATGCCGGCGACCGGTGCGATGTCGCGGATGAAGTTGAAGCTGAGGTTCTTGTAGAGCGTCGCGTTGATGCCGTTGGCGGGATTGACGAGCAGCATCGTGTAGCCGTCGGGAGGCGCGTTGACGACGTACTGCACGCCGATGTTGTTGCCGCCGCCGGGCTTGTTCTCGATCACGAACGTCTGCCCCATCTTCTCGCTCAGCCATTGCGCGACGATGCGCGCGAGCACGTCGGTCGTTCCCGCCGGCGGGTACGGCACGACCCACGTCACGGTGCGGGTCGGGTAGTCGGCGGCGCGCGCCGGCGCGGCGATCGCGGCGAGCGAGCACGCGGCGAGGACGAGCAGTCGAAGTCTCTGGATCACGTTGTCTCCTTGTGGCGTCGTGGGCCTGCGCGCTGGCGCGGCCGGCGAATCGACGATAGCGCACCGGGGACCGGGCCGGCGCGTTGCGCGACGGCACGCCCTCGATCGTCAACGGCGAGCCGACTCCGCTGCGACGTCGACGATCTGCTCGAGCGCTTCGAAGCAGAGCGGATCGAGCGCGCTGCCGATCGACGCCCGCATGATCGCGAGTGTCTGCGGGATCGGCACCGCGGCGCGGTACGGACGGTCGGCCGAGATCGCGTCGAAGACGTCGGCGGTCGTGATGATCCGCGTCTCGAGCGCGATCCGGTCGCCGCCGAGGCCGCGCGGGTAGCCGGTGCCGTCGAGGCGCTCGTGGTGCGCGCCCGCGACGCGCGCGAGCTCGGCGAAGGCGCCGATGCGCCCGAGGATCGCTTCGGTGTGCGCGGCGTGCGCGCGCATGCACACCCACTCGTCGTCGTCGAGCGGCGCCGGCTTGTCGAGGATCGCATTGCTGACGCCGAGCTTGCCGACGTCGTGCAGCAGCGCGCCGCGGCGCAGCCACCGTCGCCGCGCCGGCGCGACGCCGAGCCGTGCGGCGAGCGCGTCCGCGATCTTCGCGACGCGCTCGCTGTGGCCGCTCGTGAACGGGCTCTTGCTGTCGACGACCTCGCCGAACGCGGCGGCGATGTCGTCGAGGTACTCGTCGTCGACGACGACCTCGCCGGCGCCCGGTTCCATCGCGAACACCGCGGCTTCGACGGCGGGCGAGCCGAGCGTGCGCCAGAAAGAGTCATCGCTGCCGACGTGTTCGATCGCGCGCACGAGCGCGGGGTCGAACCACGTACCGGAACGCTCGCGCGCTTCGCGCAGCGCGGCGGCGCGGCCGCCGAGCGTGTGGAAGACGTCGACCACCTGCGCGAGCAGCGCGATGCGCGCGTTCAGCGGGATCGCGTCGCCGGCGCGGCCTTCGGGTCGACCGCTGCCGTTCCAGTGCTCGTCGAGGCTCGCGATGCCGGCGGCGACGGCGTCGCCGAAGCGGAGCTGGCGCGCGATCGCTGCGCCGCGCGTGCAGCGTGTCTGGATCAGATCGTCGGTGATCCGCTTGCCGTTGCGCAGGATGTTGGCGACCGCGCGCAGCCGCGCCGCGAGACCGGCGCGAAGCCCGGTGTGCGCGAAGACGAAGCCGAGCACCTCCGGCAGGCCGTCGCCGACCGTCTTGTAGCCGCGCTTGAACGCGAGGTCGTCGGTGAGGTAGAGCTCGCAGATGCGCGCTGCGTTGCTGCTGCAGCCGAGGTCCTTCAGCAGCAGCGTGTAGTAGAGGTCGCGCAGCTCGCTGCCTTGCAGGCCGATCGCCGTGCCGACGTGGCTGCCGATCCAGCACGAACGTACGCAGTGGCCCTTCGGCTGTCCTTCGGTGAGGTCGAGCGCGTGGCTGAGCGCGCCGATCAGCTCGGAGAGCTGCATCGCGCCCGCGGCGGCCGGGGGCGACGCTGCCGGCGCGGCGAACGTTGCGAGGCGATCCATCGCGCCTGACGGCCGCTCGATCGGCGGCCGTACCGTCGTCACATCGTGGTGTCGCGGACCGGGATGTCGAGGCCGGCCGGAACGGTTCCCGCCCAGCTGCGCTCCATCATCTCCCACTCGGCGAAGTCGCTGTCGGAGACCTCGGGCACCTTCGGAACTTCCCAGTCGCCTTCGGCCGCCTCGCGCGCGGCGCGCTCCTCGGCGGCCGCCTTCTGCTCGCGCAGCTCGGCGACGATCGTCGTCAGCAGCGGCGAAGGCTCGGCGCAGTCGAGGATCTCGGCTTCGGTGAGGGCGCGGCCGATCACCTTCAGCGGCAGCTTCTCGACCTGCTCCCAGCCGCCCTTGCGCAGCTCGTCGTGCAGGATGAAGAGGTGCCGGACCGGCTGCGTCGCCGGGTCGTGGATCAGCAGGCGCGCGCCGATCTCGGCGCACTGCTGCATCACGAGCGACATCGCGACGCCGTCGTCGTCCTCGCGCTTCTTCTCGGTCGCCGCACGCTGCGGCTGCTGCTTGCGGCCGACTTCGAGCCGGATCTGCCGGCCGAGCACCTCGCGCACCCACTCGAGCGAGCGGCGCTTGGGCGGCGGTGCGCCTGCGTCGGCGCGCGACTCGATCGACTTCGACGGTTTGGCGGCCATGGCCTGCTCTCGCGGCTTTCGACCTTCGTCGTTTCGGCGCCGTCTTCGGCCCGCTTGAGCCCGCGCGTCGCTGCCGATCGCACCCGGCGCCGCCGACCGTGCGAATCTTGGCGGTCAGGCCGCCGCCGGCGGCTTGCCGTCGCCGTGGCGCGCCGCCTCGACCTCGCGCCGCAGCTCGCCTTCGGCACCCCGGTAGCGCGGCGAAAAGTGGAACGGGACGACCTTCTTCGCGCCGAGTCGGCGCGCGATCTCGCCCGCCTGCGGGGCGGTGAGGTGGTTCTTGCGCGCGCCCTGATCGCGGTCGCGGTCGAGGAACACCGACTCGATGTGCAGCACGTCGACGCCGCCGAGCAGGCGCTCGAGCCGCTCGACGTTGGCCGGCGTGAAGCGCAGGTCGGTGACGTAGCCGATGCGGCGCCCGGGGATCGTGTCGAGGACGAGCGCGCGCAGCTCGCCGACCCGGCGTCGCTCGGCGTGCTCGCCGTCGCGGTCGCGCCAGGCGAGGTCGATCGGCGTGTCGTCGGGCGCGCCGGCGAGCACCGCTGCCTTCAGCGTGCGCAGCCAGGCGCCGGTCGCGAGCCCCATCGCCGCGATGCGGTCGACCGCGACCCGCACCTGCGCCTTCTCGTCGATCGCGAACGCGAGCACCGGCATCTCGTGGTCGACGATGCACGCGCTGACGCGAAAGAGCGGCTCGTCGAGGAGCACCGCGACGACGCCGTCGTCGCCGCTCTCGATTCGCGGCGCGTCGTCGCGCGGCCCGTCGTTGCGCGCGAAGCGGTGCGCGCTGTCGAACGTCGCGCGCGTGCGCGCGCCGTCGTCGCCGAGCGCGTGCGCCTCGATCGTCAGCGGCACCTCGTAGCGGTGGACGACGTTCCAGGTGTAGGCGCGCAGCTTGTGCTCGAGCTGGTCGACGAAGCCCGGGCCGCCCCAGAGCACGAGCCGCGGCATGCGGCCGAGGCCGAGCGCGAGCAGGTGGTCGAAGCCCGCGAAGTGGTCCATGTGGGTGTGGCTGACGAACGCGTGCGAGACGCGCAGCAGCACGCGCGGCGCGAGCCGCTCGAGCTCGCCGAGGTCGAACAGCAAGGCGCGCTTCTCGTCGCGGACGTCGACGACGAGCCCGGGCTCGAACGCGTCGGGATCGACCAGGCGGGGATCGAGCGTCGTGCGCACGTTGCACACTATGGTCGCAAAGGAGATCCAGAGATGTCGAAGGTGAAAGTGGCAGCGTTCAGCGTGTCCCTCGACGGCTACGGGGCCGGCCGCGCGCAGAGCCTCGAGGCGCCGCTCGGCCGCGGCGGCGAGCAGCTGCACAAGTGGGTGTGGCCGACCAGGACGTTTCGCGCCAAGGTCCTCGGCCAGAGCGGCGGAACGACCGGGATCGACGACGACTTCGCGGCCGCGAGCTTCGCCGGCGTCGGCGCCTGGATCCTCGGCCGCAACATGTTCGGCCCGGTGCGCGGGCCGTGGCCAGACGACGCATGGAAAGGCTGGTGGGGCGACGAGCCGCCGTACCACACGCCGGTCTTCGTCCTGACCCACCACCCGCGCGCGCCGCTCGCGATGGCGGGCGGCACGACGTTTCACTTCGTCACCGACGGCATCGAGGCGGCGCTCGAGCGCGCGCGCGACGCCGCGGGCGGTGCCGACGTCCGCATCGGCGGCGGCGTCGCGACGGTGCGGCAGTACCTGCGCGCCGGGCTCGTCGACGAGATGCACCTCGCGTTCGCGCCGGCGCTGCTCGGCGGCGGCGAAGCGCTGCTCGCCGACATCGACCTGCCCGCGCTCGGCTTCTCGATCGCGCGCAAGGCGGCGACCGAAGACGCGCTCCACGTCGTCCTCGCCAAGGCCACGCGAGCGCCGTCGTGATCCGCTTCGCAGCTGCGCTCGTCGGCACGCTCGCGATCGCCTTGCTGGTCGCGGCGTGCGCCGCGCCGGCCGAGCGCCGCGATTGGCAGGCGCGGCTCGGCGGCGACAACGTCGTGCTGCTCGGCGAGGTGCACGACAACCACGAGCTGCTGCGCTTGCGTCTCGCGGTGCTCGAGCGTGCGTTCGCCGCCGGCTGGCGGCCTGCGATCGTGATGGAGCAGTTCGACCGCGATCGCCAGGGCGACATCGAGCGCGCGCGCCGCGAGCGTCCCGACGACGCGCAGCACGTGATCGACCTCGCCGTGCCCGCCAAGAGCGGCTGGGACTGGGACGACTACCGGCCGTTCGTCGCGCTCGCGCTCGCCTATCGCGTACCGCTCGTCGCCGCGAACGTGTCGGGCGCCGACACCGCGCGCATCGTTCGCGGCGGCTACGCGGCGGTGTTCGACGCCGCGACGATCGCCGCGCTCGACCTCGAGCGCCCGATCGATCCGGCGTGGCAGGCGGCGCAGGAGCACGAGATCGACGTCGGCCATTGCAACGCGCTGCCGCGCGACGTCTGGCCGCGGATGGCGCGGGCGCAGTACGCGCGCGACGCGGTGATGGCGCAGATGCTGCGCGAGCACGCCGCGCACGGCGCGGTGCTCCTCGCCGGCAACGGCCATGCGCGGCGCGACCTCGGCGTGCCGCGCTGGCTCGCGCTCGATCCGGCGCGCGTCCTCTCGGTCGGCTTCCTCGAGGACGACAGCGCGATGCCGGCAGCAGCGTTCGATGCGATCGTGCGCGCGCCCGCCGCGGCGCGCGACGATCCGTGCAAGCGCTTCGCTCAGCCGTCCTTGCGCGTCAGCGCGGCGAGGTCCCACTCGCCGGTCGCCTCGTCGTGGCGCAGCACGTAGAGCTGCTCGTCGTCGGCGTCGATCCGGTACCAGCGACGGTGCGGCGCGAACCAGCGGTCGACGATCGCGCGCACGCCGACGCGGCGCGAGCCGAACCAGACCGCGAGCGGCTCGGCTTCGCCGCCCGGCGCGACGCTGCATTCGACGCGAAGTGCCATCCAGGCGACGGTTCTAGCACTGCGCGCGGCGCCGTGCACGAAGCCCGCTGCGGCAAGGGGGCGCCGCTTCGCACGCCGTCAGCGCCGAGATCGCGCCCGGGGTTCCGATGCCGACGCGCGCGCAGACCGAGCTCGCGTTCGATCGCCTGGACGAGGCCACGACCGCGGCCACGGCCTGCGCGTCGTCGTGCGCTGGCGAGGCGATGCGACGTCGCGCCAGCGCGGTGCCGGCGGCGTCGATCGCGATCGCATCGATCCTGGTGGCGCCGAGGTCGACGCCGATGCGGATCACCGCGCTGCGTTCCAGCGGTCGCT
>JASLGD010000295.1 GCA_030150305.1 Caldimonas sp.
GGAGTCGCCCGGCGGCAGCGCCCTCGTCGAGGAGAGCATCCAGGAGTCGCTCGACTTCCGCCGCGCGATGCGCAAGGTCGACGGCGAGTTCGGCAAGGACTGGTGGTTCCGCGTCTGGGGCCCCGACAAGCTCTCCGCGGACGGCATCGGCACGAGCGCCGACTGGATGCTGAAGGCGAACGCCAAGTGGCACGGCTTCGGCGACCTTGCCGACGGCTTCAACCTGCTCGACCCGATCAAGTGCACCGTCATCACGCCGGGGCTCGACGTCTCGGGCAAGTTCGCGAAGACCGGGATCCCGGCGGCGATCGTCACCAAGTTCCTCGTCGACCACGGCGTCGTCGTCGAGAAGACCGGGCTCTACTCCTTCTTCATCATGTTCACGATCGGCATCACGAAGGGCCGATGGAACACGCTCGTCACCGCGCTGCAGCAGTTCAAGGACGACTTCGACCGCAACCAGCCGATGTGGAAGATCATGCCGGAGTTCGTCGCCGCGCATCCGCGCTACGAGCGCGTCGGCCTGCGCGACCTCTCGCAGAAGATCCACGAGTTCTACGCGCGCGACGACATCGCGCGGCTGGTCACCGACATGTACCTGTCGGACATCCAGCCGGCGATGAAGCCGAGCGACGCGTTCGCGTGCATCGCGCACCGAAAGACCGAGCGCGTCGAGATCGACCGTCTCGAGGGCCGCGTCTCGACGACGCTGCTGACGCCGTATCCGCCGGGCATCCCGCTGCTGATTCCGGGCGAGCGCTTCAACCGCAAGATCGTCGACTTCCTGCGCTTCACGCGCGCCTTCAACAAGGCCTTCCCGGGCTTCGACACCGACGTCCACGGCCTCATCTCGACGCAGGAGCTCGAGGGTGTCGGCGTCACCGACGACGGTCGCTACTACGTCGACTGCGTGGCGGCGTAGCCGCCGCGCACTCGACTGCGTCGCCTTCCGGGCTGCTCCCTCCCCAGCTTCGCTCCCCTCCTCCGAGAGGGCGGGGCGGGCTCCTTCGGAGCCCATCGGGTTGCTGCTACGCGGCTCCCGGCATCGCGTGGCTGAAGCCGCCGTCGACGTAGAGGATCTCGGAGGTCACGCCTGAGGCCAGATCGGAGAGCAGGAACGCCGCGGCGTTGCCGACGTCGTCGAGGGTGACGTTGCGGCGCAGCGGCGCGTTCTCGGCGACGACGTCGAGGATCTTGCCGAAGCCCTTGATGCCCGACGCGGCGAGCGTCCTGATCGGCCCGGCCGAGATGGCGTTGACGCGCACGCCTTTGGCGCCCAGGTTGGCCGCCAGGTAGCGCACGCTCGCCTCGAGCGAGGCCTTGGCGAGCCCCATCGTGTTGTAGTTGGGAACGCTGCGTTCCGCCCCCAGATACGTCAGGGTGAGGAGGGCGGAGCCGGGATTGAGGCGCGGCGCGGCGGCCTTGGCCATCGCCGGGAAGCTGTAGCTCGAGATGTCGTGCGCGACGCGGAACGCCTCGCGCGAGAGCCCCTCGAGGAAGTCGCCTGCGATCGCCTCGCGCGGCGCGAAGCCGATCGAGTGGACGAAGCCGTCGAAGGTCGGCCACGACTCGCCGAGCGCGCCGAACATGCGTTCGATCTGGGCGTCGTCGGCGACGTCGCAATCGAAGATCAGCGACGACGAGAACTCGGCGGCGAACTCGGCGATCCGTTCCTTGAACCGCTCGCCCTGATAGCTGAACGCGAGCTCGGCGCCCTCGCGGCGGCAGGCGCGCGCGATCCCGTAGGCGATCGAGCGGTTCGAGAGGATGCCGCTGACCAGAAAGCGCTTGCCGGCGAGAAATCCCATGGGTGCTGGAGCTGGCGAATCGGGGCGGCAGATTCTGGCACGCGCCCTCTGTGCGCAGAGGGCCCTTGACAGTCGGGTGACTTGTCGCTATTTGCACGAGCGGATACAATCCCCGTCTTCCCTAGAAAGCGTCAAGTGGGGCGGTTCTACCGGCCCATTTTTTTTGGCTGATCCACTTTGCGAGCGATCTCTTCCACGGCTGCTTCGAGCGTGCGCCAGCAATCGGCGATCGCGACGACCGTCGCGGGGCTCGGCTACGACCTCGTCGAGGTCGAGCGCGCGGCCGCCGGGCTGCTGCGCGTCACCATCGACCATCCGGCGCAGCCCGCGGGTGCTCCGGAGCGCGCGGTCACGGTCGACGACTGCGAGCGCGTCACCCGGCAGCTGCAGCACGTCCTCGAGGTCGAGGGCGTCGCCTACGAGCGCCTCGAGGTGTCGTCGCCGGGGCTCGACCGGCCCCTGCGCAGCGCCGGCGACTTCGCCCGCTTCGCGGGTTCGGAGGTCGAGCTGACGCTGAAGGAGCCGTTCGAGGGCCGCAAGCGCTGGCGCGGGACGCTCGAGAGCAGCGGCGACGGCTGGCGGATCGTCGTGTCGGCGCAAGGGAGCGCCACGCCCGATGCGCGCCGGCGCGGCGCGAAGGGGCGCGCCCAGGCGGCAACGGCGGCGGAGGCGGCGGTGGCCGAGGCGCAGCAGGCGCTCGACTTCGCCCTCGACGAAGTTCGCGAGGCGCGCCTCGTCCCGGTGATCGATTTCAAGGGGCGCCGCGGCGCCCGACCCGCCGCTGTCGATACGCGCGGGCAAGAAGAAACAGACGGAGGTCGGACCGCATGAACCGTGAACTGCTGATGCTCGTCGACGCGATCGCGCGCGAGAAGAGCGTCGATCTCGAGATCGTCTTCCAGGCGGTCGAAGCCGCGCTCGCCTCGGCGTCGAAGAAGCTGCAGGGCGGCGAGGTCGACATCCGGGTCGCGGTCGACCGCGAGACCGGCGAGTACGAGACGTTCCGCCGCTGGCACGTCGTGCCCGACGACGCCGGCCTGCAGATTCCCGATGCCGAGATCCTCCACTTCGAGGCGCTCGAGCAGATTCCCGACATCGAGGTCGACGACTACATCGAGCAGCAGATCGAGTCGGTCTCGATCGGCCGGATCGGCGCGCAGGCCGCCAAGCAGGTCATCCTGCAGAAGATCCGCGACGCCGAGCGCGAGCAGCTGCTGAACGACTTCCTCTCGCGCGGCGAGAAGATCTTCGTCGGCACCGTCAAGCGCCTCGACAAGGGCGACATCATCGTCGAGTCGGGCCGGATCGAAGGGCGGCTGCGCCGCTCCGAGATGATCCCGAAGGAGAACCTGCGCACCGGCGATCGCGTCCGCGCCTACATCGCCGAGGTCGACCCGACGCTGCGCGGGCCGCAGATCCTGCTGTCGCGCTCGTCGCCGGGCTTCATGATGGAGCTCTTCAAGCAGGAAGTGCCCGAGATGGAACAGGGCCTGCTCGAGATCAAGTCGTGCGCGCGCGACCCCGGCTCGCGCGCCAAGATCGCCGTCGTCTCGCACGACCGCCGCGTCGATCCGATCGGCACGTGCGTGGGCGTGCGCGGCAGCCGCGTCAACGCGGTGACGAACGAGCTCGCCGGCGAGCGTGTCGACATCGTGCTCTGGTCCGAGGACCCGGCGCAGTTCGTCATCGGCGCGCTCGCGCCGGCGAACGTCTCGTCGATCGTGGTCGACGAGGAGAAGCACAGCATGGACGTC
>JASLGD010000339.1 GCA_030150305.1 Caldimonas sp.
CGCGACCGCGGGAGCGCGCGCGGGCGCCGGCGGCGGCGCCGCGGGCCGCGGGCCGGCCCGGTCGACGTGGATGACGAGCGTTCCCGCGGCGAGGTCGCCGAGCCGCTTGAAGTCGTGCCGCCACAGCATCGCGAGCGCGCCGAGCGCGTAGAACGACGGCAGGAAGTCGGCGGTGCGCAGGAGATTGCGCGTCAGCGACGCGGCCGGCGTCACCGGCAGGCCGCTGTCCATGACGACGGCCAGGCCGACCATGCGCTTGCCCGGCGTCGCCGCGCCCGGACCGAGCTCGAAGACGACCGGATAGAGCCACTCGAGCAGGAACAGGAAGACGAGCAGGAGACCCATGCCGAGCCTGCCGAGCTGCGCGAGCGCGATCGCCGCGAAGAAGAAGACGACGAAGCGGACCCCGAGGTCGACGATGTAGGCGTAGAACCGCGCCACCATCCCCGCCGGGCGCAGCGCGAGCGCGATGCCTTCGGGCGTCTCGGCCGCGTAGCGGGTGTCGAGCCGGCGCTCGGCTTCCGGCGTCGCGGCCATCGCTCGGCCGGCGTCAGACCTTGACGACGATCGTGTCGGCGATGTTGTCGTGCAGGCAGCGGCGCGACTCGCGGAAGATCAGCAGGCTGTCGATGATCGCGTACAGGCCGCCGACGACCGGAATCAGCGAGATCACCGTCGTCGGCAGGTAGCGCAGGCCGATGATCCGCCCGAGCGAAGCCTGCGAGCCGTCGCTGCGCACGATGCGCACCTTGAGCAGCGACTTGCCGATCGTCTGCCCGCGCGTCGCCAGCAGGTAGCCGTGCAGGACGAAGAAGAGCACGATGCCGACGACGCCGTTGGTGGCGACGAAGCGGACCAGGCCGACCCCCGGCGCCGGCGTCCACGTCAGCGGCGTGACGAGCGCGACGAGCCAGAACGCGAAGCCGCCGATGAGACCGTCGCAGATCGTCGCGACGAGGCGGGTGCCGCGCCCGGCGAGCGCGCCGGTGCCGGTCTCGGCGACGTCCTCGACGTGCGCGAGCGGCGGTGCAAAGCGGTTGTCTTCCGGTGCGCTGGCCATCCCTGCCTCCCTCGATCTGTTGTGCGCGGATCCTAGCAGCGCGACTTCGCGCCCTGGCGCTCGCCTGGCTGGGCGGCGAGAGGGATGTCACGCCGCAGACCGGTGCACGAATTGCTAAGCTGGCCGCGGGCGGCGCACCAAGGCGCCGCGCCCGGGAGAGACGCCATGTTCGATCGACTTCGCAGCGTGCGCCCGAGCGGCGCCGTGATCGCCTTCTTCACCGCGCTCGCCGCCGGCTGCGCGAGCGCTCCCCAGCTCGACGCGCA
This sequence comes from Caldimonas sp., assembly GCA_030150305.1. Lineage (GTDB taxonomy): Bacteria > Pseudomonadota > Gammaproteobacteria > Burkholderiales > Burkholderiaceae_C > Schlegelella_A. The sequence continues at coordinate 1,327 of JASLGD010000339.1, forward strand.
GTGGAGCGACGCGGCGGCAGCGCCCGGCCTGCTGCGCGGCGCGCGCGTCCTCGTCGCGTGCGACGCCGCCGAGCTCGTCGTCCGCCAGCTCTGCCAGGACCGGCTCGCCGGCGAAGTCGCCGCGCGCGGCGCGACGCCGGTGTTCGTTCCGCCCGAGACGCCGATCGCGACCGACCGCTCGATCGATCCGCAGCTGCTCGCCGCGGCGCGCGAGTCGGGCGCGAAGGGCCTGCTGGTGATGACCGTCGCGGTCGCGGTGCACGACGTCAGCGCGCCGGTCTCGATCGGCATCGGCGGCTTCGGCTTCGGCAGCGGCGGCAGCGTCGGCATGGGCGTCTCTGCGCCGGTCGGCGGCGGCCGCGTGACGGCCGGCTACTCGGGCAACGGTCGCGTCACCGACGTCGCCAGCGGACGCCTGGTCTGGACCGCGAAGGCGACGTCGCCGCCGTCGAGCGACGTCGACGCGCAGCTCGCCGATCTCTCGCGGCTCGTGCTCGGCGCCGCCGACCGCGCCGGACTGTTCTGACCGCGCGCGGCGCTCAAGCGCTGCGCGGACCGGGGCGCGCGGCGTCGACGACGAAGCGCGCCGTCGTCGCGACGCTGCTCTCGGGGTCGATCGGCCGCTCGACGACGCGCAGGCTCGCGCGCAGCTCGTCGGCGTCGAGCTCGAAGCGGACGTAGCCTCGTTCGTCCGAGCGGCCGTAGCGCAGGTGCGGGTTGTACTCGCGCGCCTGGTCGATCCGCGCCTGCGCGACGCCGGGCAGGCTCGTGATCGAGGTGCCGCAGAACTCGCTCGCGATCACCGGCGAGCGCTCGTCGTCGAAGTCGACGCGCAGGTCGGCGACGTAGTTGCTGTGGACGTCGCCGCCGAGGACGACGACGCCGGGCACCTTCTTCGCCGCGACCGTCGAGAGGAGCCGCGTGCGTGCTCGCGGATAGCCGTCCCAGCCGTCGGTCCAGTACGCGCCGCCGCCGATCGCAGGATCGAGCCAGGTCACGCGCGCCATCAGCGTCTGCTGCGCGACGAGGTTCCACGGCCGCTCGAGGTCCCAGCCGGCGGCGAGCCACGCTTCCTGCTCGGTGCCGAGCAGCGTGCGCGCCGGATCGGCGAGGGCGGGGCACTGGTTCAGGAGCACGGTGTTCGAGCCGCCACGGCCCGGCTTCGGGCACGCCTGCGGATCGCGGTACTGGCGATCGTCGAGCAGGTGGATGCGCGCGAGGCGGCCCCAGTCGAGGCGACCGGTGATGCGCATGTCGGCGTCGCGCGGACGCGCCGAGCGCGGAAACGGCATGTGCTCCCAGTAGGCGCGGTACGCGGCGGCGCGGCGTGCGTGCATGTCGACCGCGAGGTTCTCGCCGCGAAACGCCGCGTAGTCGTTCGAGACCTCGTGGTCGTCCCAGACGAGAAGCCACGGCGCCGCCGCGTGCGCCGCCTGCAGCCACCGATCGCTCTTGTGCGTCGCGTAGCGCGCGCGGTACTGCTCGAGGCTGAACGCCTCGCCGCCGTCGACGCGGCGCACCGGGTTCTTGCGCTCGGCCGATTCGTAGATGTAGTCGCCGACGAAGACGACGACGTCGAGCGAGGACATGGCGACGTCGCGCCAGGCCGCGTAGTGGCCGACGTCGAAGCGCTGGCAGCTGGCGAGCGCGAAGCGCAGCGTCGCCGCGGCGTCGGCCGCCGGCGCGGTCCGCGTGCGGCCGGCTGCGCTCTGCTGGCCGAGGGCGCCGAAGCGATACCAGTACCAGCGTCCGGCAGCGAGGCCGGCGACCTCGGCGTGGACGCTGTGCGCCCACGCGCGCTCGGCGATCTCGTCGCCGCGCGCGACGACGTCGCTGAAGCGCTCGTCGTTGGCGACCTCCCACTGCACCGCGACGCGCTCGTCGAGCGCATCGCCGGTGACGCGCGTCCAGAGGACGACGCCGTCGGCGCGCGGCTGCCCCGACGCGACGCCGAGCGCGAACCGATCGACGTCGGCGGCGCGCGCGCTGCGCGCGAGCCATGGCGCGGCGAGCGCGGCGGCGGCGCCGCTCAGGAAGCGTCGGCGTCCGCGCAGAGGGACGTCGTCGGCCGACTCACACGCCGACGTCGTCGAACTCGCGGTAGACATCGCGCAGCCACATCTTCACGCGCTGCCGGTCCATCAGGCCGAGGCCGTCCTTGTCGGCCTTGGCCTGCCAGAAGCTGCTGCTCGTCGCGTCGATCTGCTGGATGACGTGCTCGTTCAGCTTCTTCACCGAGACGACGTTGGCGCCCATCGCGATCGCGCGCGCCTGCTCGCCCGACTGCTCGAGCGTGCTGAAGTCGTTGCCGCGCACCTGGTTGCGCACGAGCACGTAGGCGAGGCCGGTGCCGAAGCGGTCGAGCAGCCGGCGCAGCAGGTCGACCGAGTCCTTGCCGGTGTCCATGACGTGCCAGTAGAAGATCTTCATCGCCATCTCGTCGGCGAGCGAGACGACGCCGGCCTCTTCCATCCAGTTGGCGAGCGAGTCGTGCGTCTGCGCGGCGAGGTCGACGAGGATGCGCCGCCCCGGCTGGTCGACTGCCGCCTCGACGATCGCGTCGAGCGACTCGAGCTTGTTCACTTCGATCGGCGACGCGTACGCCGAGTAGAAGCGCATCAGCGCGCCGTGCGAGCGGTCGGTGTCGAAGCCGAGGAACGGCAGCTGGCGGTCGATCATGTACTGCGCGAGCACGCGCGCCATCAGCGACTTGCCGACGCCTCCCTTTTCGCCGCCGATGAGGTGGATGTTGGTCGTGGCCATCGAACCATTGTCACTCAGCCGCGTCCGACGAACGGCATCTTGGTCGCCATGATCGTCATGAACTGGACGTTCGCGTCGAGCGGCAGGTTGGCCATGTGCACGATCGCGTCGGCGACGTGGCGCACGTCCATCGTCGGCTCGACGGCGAGCGTGCCGTCGGCTTGCGGCACGCCCTTCTTCATCCGCGCGGTCATCTCGGTCGCCGCGTTGCCGATGTCGATCTGGCTGCATGCGATGTCGAACGGCCGGCCGTCGAGCGACGTCGCCTTCGTGAGGCCGGTGATCGCGTGCTTGGTCGCGGTGTAGGGCGCGCTGAACGGCCGCGGCGCGTGCGCCGAGATCGAGCCGTTGTTGATGATCCTGCCGCCGCGCGGTGTCTGCGACTTCATCAGCACGAACGCCTGCTGCGTGCAGAGGAACACCGCGGTGAGGTTGATGTCGACGACGGTCTGCCACTGCTCGACCGTGAGCTCCTCGAGCGGCAGCGGCGGCGCGCCGGTGCCGGCGTTGTTGAAGAGGACGTCGAGGCGGCCGAACGTGTCCCTGGTCGCCGCAAAGAGCGCCTTGACCTGCATCGGGTCGGTCGCGTCCGTCGGGCAGACGAGCGCGCGCGCAGCGGCGTCGCCGGCGGCGCTGCGGGTCGCCTCGAGCGCGTCCCTGCGGCGACCGGCGAGCGCGACGTGGTAGCCGGCGTTGAGCAGCGCGAGCGCCGAGGCGCGGCCGATGCCGCTGCCGGCGCCGGTGACGATGGCGACCTTGTTCATGGCGAGAGCCTCCGTGCGTGTCTAACGATCGAGCGGGTCGGTGGAATCGACGGCGTCGCGCGTCGGCGCTGCGTCGTCGGGGGAAAAGCAGTCGGCGAACGTGAACCAGAAGCTCGCGCAGAACACCGTCATGTACGCGAGCGTCAGCGGCGTCGCGATCAGCGCGAACCGCTCCGGCCCGAGGATACCTACCGCGATGCTGGCGATCGGCACCAGCAGCATCCAGACCGCGACCCAGGAGATGCCGTAGACCGTGAACGCACCCTTGTTGCGCCAGACGCCGACGCTGCTGAAGAAGAGCGACTTCGCCCAGCCCTGGCCGGCCCAGTGGACGAGCGCCGGCGCGTGCCAGAACGGGATCGAGAGCGCCGCGGCGAACGTCATCCGCAGCAGCACGCCGAGCTGCAGGCGCGGGTCGGCGGCGCGGGCGACCGTCGCGTCGGCGCTGCCGTGCTCGCTCGTCAGCGCGACGACGAACGCGTCGAACGCGCCGCCGTCGAGCAAGCGCGCGATCCAGAACAGGACGAAGAACGCCGCGGCGTAGGCGACGCAGAGCTTGACGAGCGCCAGCAGGCGCGCCCGCCCCGCCGCGGCGAGCTCGGCGATCGAGCCCGGCATCGCCGTGCCGCCGTCGACGACGCGACGGCTGGCGATCATGAAGAGCAGCGTCCCCGCCGGCGGCAGCGCGAGCAGCACCGCCGGGCCGACGACGGGGACCATGCCGACCAGCAGCACGACGAACATGCACGTCGCGAACAGCGCGGCGAAGCCGAGCGGCTGGCGCGCGCAGACCTGGAAGGCGCGCCGCACCCAGACGAAGCCCTGGCGCGGCGCGACGAGCTGCAGCTTCATGGCGGTGACTGCGTCGCCGTGCCTGCGCGCGGCGACGGATGCCACGGCTCGTCGCGGCGCTGCACGAGGATCCGCTCGAAGTGGGTCGGGTCGTGGGCGGTCAGGACGACGGCCTCGCGCGGCAGGTGCAGGTCCCAGGCGCGCGACAGCCAGAAGCGGAACGCCGCCGCGCGCAGCAGGGCAGGGAACAGGCGGACCTCGGCGTGCTCGAGCGGGCGAAGCGCGTCGTACGCCGCGACCAGCGCGCCGGCACGGTCCTCGTCGAGGCGGCCGCTCTCGAGGTCGATGCACCAGTCGTTGATCGCGACCGCGACGTCGAACAGCAACGTGTCGACGCCCGCGAAGTAGAAGTCGAACACGCCGGCGAGCGTGCCGTCGACGAACATCGCGTTGTCGCGGAAGAGGTCGCCGTGGATCGCGCCGCGCGGCAGCGTCGCGTACGCCGACGACTTCGCGAGGTGGCGCTGGTAGGCGAGCTCGTCGCTCATCAGCGCGCGCCGGTCGGCGTCGAGGTGGGGCAGCACGACCGGCACCGTCTCCTGCCACCACGCCAGCCCGCGCAGGTTCGGCTGCGACAGCGCGAAGTCGCGTGCCGCCAGGTGCATGCGCGCGAGCACGTTGCCGAGCGCGGCGCAGTCGGCGGCGTCGGGAGCGAGGTGGTGCGCGCCGGGCAGGCGATCGACGATCGCCGCGGGCTTGCCCTTCAGCGCGAGGACGAGCGAGCCGCTCGCGTCGCCGTACGGCCGCGGCACGGGCAGGCCGCGCTCGGCGTGGTGCTTCATCAGCGCGAGATAGAACGGCAGCTCGGCGGCCGAGAGGCGCTCGAACAGCGTCAGCACGTAGCGGCCGTTCGCGGTGTCGGCGAAGTAGTTGGTGTTCTCGATGCCGCCCGCGCACGGCGCGAGCGCGACCAGCTCGCCGAGGCCCACGCTCGCTGCCAGCGCCGCCGCCTCGTCGAACCCGACTTCCGTGTAGACCGCCATCCGGCGCGTCAGAAACGCAGAACGTTCCAGACGCGCTTGCCGGCCGAGCCGTGCGAGGTGCCGGGGTCGTCGGCGGTCGGGTGGTAGCCGTCGCTCGTCAGCACCTCGTAGCCGGGCGCCGGGCCGCGCGGCTTGACGACGACCCGCTGCAGGTTGCCGCGCACGCGCAGC
>JASLGD010000444.1 GCA_030150305.1 Caldimonas sp.
GAAGCGCGCGGTCGCGGCGCGCGTCGGCAGCGCGCCGCCTTCGCGCTGCGGCCGCGCACCGCCGGCGGCTTCGCCGGTGCTCGCGAGCGCGGTCGTCGGCAACGCGCTCGGCAGCGTCTGCGCCGGCGCGTCGAGCATCGAGAGCACGGGGCTCCTGATCGCCTTGGCGAAGCCGATCACCGTGCGCGAGGTGTCGAACGGCAGCTTCTGGCGCGGATTCGCGCCGTGCGCGAGGAGGAAGCTCACCATCTCCGGTTGCGCCGCCGGATCGGCGAGAAAGCCGGGCAGCAGCACGCGCTGCAGCGGCACCCAGGACATCTGGCCGCCGCGGCTCGGCGGCGCGAGATTGGCGAGCTGCGGCAGCTCGAAGAGCCACCATTCGAGCGCGGCCCAGTTGGCGGTGCGCAGCGCTTCCTCGAAGCCGCTCGGCAGCGCGCCGTCGTAGTTGTCGAGCGCCGTGCTCGACGAGTGGCCGGCGACCTGCAGCTCGCGGCCGAAGCGCGACACGAGCATCTGCGGATCGAGCGCCTCGAGCGGGTTGAAGGAGATCGTTCTCGGCTGCAGCTTGCCGCTGTCGAGCCAGCCGACCAGGATGTGGTCGAGGCCGGCCGCGCGCGCGCGCGAGCACGAGAACATGCGAAAGACGTCGTGCCGCACCGAGCGCGGATCGTTGTCGGCGAGGAACGCCATCGCCTTCAGCACCTCGGGCGAGGCCGACTGGAAGTCGGGACACGCGTCCGCCTCGGCGAGGTCCTGCAACGGCGCGCGCGCGCAGCTCTCGCTCTGCGCGCCTTTCTCGATCAGCTCGGGAAGCGCGCGCCAGACGCGGGCGTCGCTCGTCGCGACGCCGAGCGGGCAGCCCTGCAGGCCGCTGTTGGCGATGTCGGCGGTCTTGATGCTGCCGGGCTGGAACGGGCAGCGCGCGTTCAGCGCGCGCTGCACGCTGTTGAGCATCGCGCACGGCGTCGGGTCGTCGGCCGTCAGCTGCGCGTGGACGTGCTTGACGATGTCCCACGTCATGCTGGTGTCGGTCGCGACGCCCATGCCGGTGAGGATGAGTCCGGGGGCGGTGCAGCCGGCGAGCAGCGTTGCACCGAGCGCCAACGCGGCGAGCTGGCCGGGCATTCGACGGGTGCGGGACATGGCGGCGGCGGGCGGGGCCGTCGCAGCGCGGGCGCGCGCGGCGAACGGGAAGTCATCCTAGGGGTGCGCCCTTGGCTGCGTCTGTGAACAAAAGCCCTGTTCGCACCCCAGGTGGTAACACGATGTGCAGCGCTGCACGCGCGGCGCCGTTCGCGGCGCGCGCTTACAGTCGACCCGGGCGCGCACGGTGCGGCTCACGATTGCTTACAGGAGACAGACGGATGGTCGCGGATCGCTTGCTCAACAGGAGGTGCGCGCTCGGGCTCGCGCTCGCGCTCGCGGGGTCGGCGTGGCTGCCGGCGACGCACGCGGCGTCGGTCGCGCCCGTCGCGGCCGAGAACGGGATGGTCGTCACGGCGCAGCACCTCGCCACCGAAGTCGGCGTCGACGTGCTCAAGCGCGGCGGCAACGCCGTCGACGCCGCGGTCGCGGTCGGCTACGCGCTCGCCGTCGTCTATCCCGCCGCGGGCAACCTCGGCGGCGGCGGCTTCATGACGATCCAGCTCGCCGACGGCAGGAAGACGTTCCTCGATTTCCGCGAGCGCGCGCCGCTCGCCGCGACCGCGAACATGTACCTCGACGCGAGCGGCAACGTCATCAAGGGATCGACGACCACCGGCCACCTCGCGGTCGCCGTTCCGGGCAGCGTCGCAGGGATGGAGACCGCGCTCGCCAGGTACGGAACGATGAAGCGCGCCGAACTCATCGCGCCGGCGATCCGCTTCGCCGAGCAGGGCTTCGTCCTCGACCAGGGCGACGCCGACATGTTCGCGACCGCGACCGACGCGTTCAAGGTCGATCCGGCGACGCGCGCGATCTTCCTGAAGCCCGACGGCTCGGCGTACCAGACCGGCGACCGCTTCGTCCAGAAGGACCTCGGCCAGACGCTGCGGCAGATCCGCGACGCCGGCGCGGCAGGCTTCTACAAGGGCCCGGTCGCGCAGGCGATCGTCGCGTCGAGCCAGTCGGGCAAGGGCATCCTCGCGCAACGCGACCTCGACGCGTACAAGGTGCGCGAGCTTGCGCCGGTCGAGTGCGACTACCGCGGCTACCACATCGTCTCGGCGCCGCCGCCGAGCTCGGGCGGCGTGATCATCTGCGAGATCCTCAACATCGTCGAAGGCTATCCGCTCAAGGACTGGGGCTTCCGCTCGGCGCAGGCGATGCACGTGCAGATCGAGGCGATGCGCCACGCCTACCTCGACCGCAACACCTACCTCGGCGATCCGGACTTCGTGAAGAACCCGCTCGACCGTCTGCTCGACAAGGGCTACGCGGCGAAGGTGCGCGCCGTCATCGACCCGAAGAAGGCGATGAACTCGAAGGACCTCAAGCCGGGCGTGGCGCCGCACGAGGGCACGAACACGACGCACTACTCGATCGTCGACGGCAGGGGCAACGCGGTCTCGGTCACCTACACGCTGAACGACTGGTTCGGCGCCAAGGTGACCGCCGGCGGCACCGGCGTCCTCCTCAACGACGAGATGGACGACTTCACCGCCAAGGTCGGCGTGCCCAACATCTACGGGCTCGTGCAGGGCGAGGCGAACTCGATCGCACCGGGCAAGACGCCGCTGTCGTCGATGAGCCCGACGATCGTGACGCAGAACGGCCAGCCGGTGATGGTCGTCGGCACGCCGGGCGGCAGCCGCATCATCACGGCGGTGCTCGAGACGATCATGAACGTGATCGACTACGGAATGAACGTGCAGGAGGCGATCGACGCGCCGCGCTTCCACCAGCAGTGGCTGCCGAACACGACCAACATCGAGCGCTTCGCGATCAGCCCCGACACGCAGCGCATCCTCGAAGGCATGGGCCACGAGTTCTCGGGTCCGCAGCCGGCGAACCACGTCGTCGCGATCCTGGTCGGCGCGCCGTCGCTCGGCGGCAAGCCGGTCGGCAAGAACCGCTTCTACGGCGCCAACGATCCGCGCCGCAACAGCGGCCTCGCGCTCGGCTACTAGCGCCCGGGCGCGAAGAGAAGCGGGCGCCGGAGCGTCGCGCTCCGGCGACCCGGTCGGCCGCTAGCGCTTCGCCGACGACTTGCGCGCGGTCTTGCGCGCGCCGCTCCTGCGTGCAGTCTTGCGCGCGCTCGACTTGCGGGCCGTCTTGCGCGCGCCCGCCTTGCGCGGTGCCGCCTTGCGCGCCGCGGTCTTCCGCGAAGCGCTCTTGCGGGCGGTCTTGCGTGCGCTGCTCTTGCGGGCGGTGCTCTTGCGCGCCGTCGTCTTGCGGGCGCCGGCCTTCCTCGCCGTCGTCTTGCGCGCAGCGGCCTTCCTCGCGGTCGACTTGCGCGCGCTGCCGGCCTTCTTCGCTGCGCCGTTCTTCTTCGCCGGCACCTTGCCGCCGGCCTTGCGCGCTTCCGACAGGCCGATCGCGATCGCCTGCTTGCGGCTCTTCACCGTCTTGCCGGAGCGGCCGCTCTTCAGCGTGCCGCGCTTGCGCTCGTGCATCGCCTTCTCGACCTTTTCCGACGCCTTGTTGCCATACGCTGCCATTGGGATGTCCTCGTCTCTAGTTGAACGTGGTCCTGTCGCCCGGCAGTCGACGTGCCCGAACCGAGAGCGCCGCGTCGTGCGACGCGCGCGATCATGCGTCAGAACGCGTGCCAAGCCAATCGTGCAGCGCAGCGAAAACGTGCGTTGCGACGCACTCGCGCAACGCGCGCGACGCGCGCAAGACGCGTGGAGACGCGTTCAGGCGCGCGCGAGCGTTCGCTGCATCGCCTGCAATCCCTGTTCGATCATCGCGGCGATCGCGCCGGCGTGCTCGTCGGGAAGAAAGTCGGCGATCCAGACGATGCGCGTCGCGCCGTCGCCTGCGGCGAACGCCTGCGCGCTCGCGTTGTGGTGGCTGAGGCGGCCGCCGACGACCGCCCACGCGACGCGTCGACGCGCCGCGTCGACCGAGACGATCAGCTCGCGCGCGACGACTCCGTTGGCGAAGGTGACGACGCGTGCGCCGGGCTCGAGCCGGCAGTCGACAACGAACCCGCGGACGAGCCGCGTGTGCAGCGCACCGACGTCGGCGAGCGCGTCCCAGACCTCGGCGACCGGACGGTCGATGACGATCTCGCGATGCACGGAAGCCATCTCATCTCCAGCAGCCCGACCAAGCGACGTTAGCGCGCCGGACGCGCCGCGGCCGGCCGCTTCCGGACATCTGCCACCCAGTCGGCCGACCAGGCGACGGGCCATAGACTCGGCGCGATGGACGACCGTGCCAGCGCCGACGCCTTCGACCTGAAGCGCCTGCCCGACGCCTTCTACGACGACCCCTATCCGACGTACCGCGCGCTGCGCACGCACGCGCCGGTCAAGCGCATGCCGGACGGCAGCGTCTTCCTCAGCCGCTACGCCGACGTCGTCGCCGTCTACAAGGACTCGGGCGCCTTCAGCTCCGACAAGCACGAGGAGTTCGCGCCGAAGTACGGCGCCTCGCCGCTCTACGAGCACCACACGACGAGCCTTGTCTTCAACGACCCGCCGCTGCACACGCGCGTGCGCCGGCTGATCGCCGGCGCGCTGACGCCGCGCCACGTCGCCGCGATGGAGCCGCGCCTGATCGAGCGCGTCGATCACCTGCTCGACGCGATCGCGGCGCGCGGCCCCGGCGCCGAGGTCGACCTGATCGCTTCGTTCGCGAGCGCGATCCCGGTCGAGATCATCGGCAACCTGCTCGACGTCCCCATCGAAGAGCGCGCGCCGCTGCGCGACTGGTCGCTCGCGATCCTCGGCGCGCTCGAGCCGATGCTGTCGGCGGAGCAGCTCGAGCGCGGCAACCGCGCCGTGCGCGAGTTCCTGCGCTACCTCGAAGGCCTGGTCGAGCGTCGCCGCGCCGCGCCCGGCGATCCCGAGGTCGACGTGCTCACGCGGCTGATCGCAGGCGAGGGCGGCGAGGCGCTGAGCGCGTCCGAGCTGCTGCACAACTGCATCTTCCTGCTCAACGCCGGCCACGAGACGACGACCAACCTGATCGGCAACGGCCTCGCGTGTCTGCTCGAGTGGCCCGACGAGAAGGCGCGGCTGCTCGCCGACCCGGCGCTGATGCGCGGCGCGGTCGAGGAGTTCCTCCGCTTCGAGAGCTCGAACCAGCTCGGCAACCGGATCACGACGCGCGCGACCGAGATCGGCGGCGTCGCGCTCGCGCCGCGCACGCAGGTGACGCTCGGCATCGGCTCCGCCAACCGCGACCCCGACGCGTTCGCCGACGCCGATCGGCTCGACGTCGCCCGCACGCCGAACCGCCACGTCGCGTTCGGCTCGGGCATCCACCAGTGCGTCGGCATGGGCCTGGCGCGGCTCGAGGGTCGGGTCGCGATCGGCCGCTTCCTGGCGCGCTTTCCCGATTACCGGCTCGCGGCGCCGGCGGTGCGCGCGCGCCGCGCGCGCTTTCGCGGCCACGCGCGACTCGTCGCGATCGTCGATCCGGCGCCGGTGGCGCGCTGAACGGGGAGCCGCCTTGGCCGCGATCAGGATCCTCGCCGACCGCCGACATCTCTGGGCGTTCGTCGTCGGCTGCATCGCGGTGACGGCCGGCGTCGTGCTGCACGTCCCGATGTACTGGATGGGCCGCGACATGGGCTTTCGCCTCGCCGACATGCCGATCGACGCGGAGATGCTCTGGGGAATGGCGCTGATCGTCGCCGGCATCGCGGTCGCCGGCTACGGGTTGCTGCCACGGCAGCACGCGCATCCGCACGCCGCGGGCGAGCCCGACGTCGTCGTCAGCGCGCCGGAGGATGCCCAGCTCGGTCCGGCGCACTGGCGGCTGATGACCGTCCTCACCGTCGCGCTCGTGATCGACGTGATGAAGCCGGCGAGCCTCGGCTTCGTCGTGCCGGGGATGCGCGCCGAGTACGCCGTGTCGGCGGCGACGGTGGCGTGGCTGCCGTTCGCCGCGCTCTGCGGCACCGTGATCGGATCGGTGCTCTGGGGCTGGCTCGCCGACCTCTACGGCCGTCGCGCGTCGATCCTGCTGTCGGCCGTGATGTTCGTCGGCACCTCGATCTGCGGCGCGATGCCGTCGCTGTGGTGGAACGTCGGCATGTGTTTCCTCATGGGCGCGGCGGCGGGCGGCATGCTGCCCGTGGCCTATGCGTTGCTGGCCGAGACCATGCCGTCGCGCGAGCGCGG
>JASLGD010000410.1 GCA_030150305.1 Caldimonas sp.
GCGCGCTGCAGGGCGAGGTCGGCCAGGACGGCGGGATCGGGCTGGCGACCGTCGGCCTCGTCGAAGGCGACTCCGAAGCGTTCGACGAGGCGAGCATCGAGCTCATCGCGAAACCTGCGCCACGCGAAATCGAGGTTCGCGCTGCTGCTCGCATCGACGCCTGCTCGCTCGCCGAGCCGGCGCGACGTTGGCTGCTTGGTCATCCCATGCTCCTCTTGCAGCGATGGCGACAGGGTGCGACAGCAGCGGATCGCGGTCTGTCGGACTCGGCCGATCCGTGCTGTCGGCGGTTCCGCGAGCTCTCCATCGCGGACAGGCCGACGCGTGTCGGCGAGCGCCGCGACTCAGCGCTTCGCCGCGGTGGACCGGCGCAGCTCGTCGCAGGCGTCTCTGTGGCCGTCCATGCACTGGTCGCGGTTCCAGCGATCGGCGTCGTCGGAACGGTCGCGCATCACGGCATCGGCGCCGGGCCTGACGTCGGGAGCCGTCGCGCAGGCAGCGAGCAAGACGCAGACGAGGATCGCGTGCCTGATCACGTGGCGGCCGGCCGCGCGCCTCGCACCGCAGCGAAGCTCGCCGCTGCGACGAGGCACAGCAACCCGGCGAGCAGGAAGGCAGGCGCGTAGGTGCCCAGCATGTCGCGGCTGACGCCGGTGCCGAACGCCATCGCGCCGGCGGCGATGTGGTGCGCGGCGAAGATCCACGCGAACACCGCGGGGCCCATCTCGCGGCCGAACGTCGCAACCGTCAGGCGCACCGAAGGCGGCACGGTCGCGATGAAGTCGAGCCCGTAGATCACGGCGAAGATCGTGAGGCCGAACATCGTCGGATCGGAATACACGAGCCACAGCAGCGCGACGCCGCGCAGGGCGTAGTACCAGGCGAGCAGCCAGCGGTTGTCGAAGCGGTCGGAGAGCCAGCCCGAGCCGATCGTGCCGATCAGGTCGCACACGCCGATCACGGCCAGCAACCAGGCGGACGTCGCGAAGGGAACGCCGAGGTCGCTGCAGTACGGCACCAGGTGCGTCTGCGTCAGGCCGAAGCTCGAGACGCCGCAGATCGCGAACGTGAAGGCGAGCACCCAGAACACCCAGCGCCTCGCGCCGAGCGACAGCGCCTGCGCGCTCAGCAGCACGAAGTTGCCGCTCGGCGGCGGCGGCACCGGCGCGACCGTCTGCTCGCCGAGCGCGGGCAGGCCCAGCTCCTGCGGCCGGTCGCGCGACAGCCAGAGAAACGCGAGCCAGCTCGCGGCGGCGCCGATGGTCGGGATCAGGAGCGCGGCGCGCCAGCCCCATCGCTGCGCGACCACCGCCGCAAGCGGCATGAAGACGAGCGTGCCGGTCGCGACCGCGCCGCCGAGCAGGCCGAGCACGAGCCCGCGCCGCGCGACGAACCAGCGCGACGCGACGACCGCGTTGAGCTGCATCGCCGTCAGTCCCGGCGCGAGCCCGAGCAGGATGCCCTGGCCCAGCCACAGCTGCCACTTCTCGCGGGTGACGATCGACAGCCACAGCCCGGCGAGCAGCAGCACGCCCGACGCGAGCACCATCCGACGCGGCCCGTAGCGCAGCATCAGGCCACCGGCGAGCGGCGCTGCGAGGCCGAACAGCGCGAGGCGCAGACCTTGCGGCGCCGAGAGCTCGCCGATGCTCCAGCCGAGGTCCTTCGCCATCGGCAGGATCAGCACGCTCGGCACCCCCATCGCCGACGTCGCGAAGACGGTGTAGACGAACGTCAGCGCGACGATCACCCAACCGTAGTGGACGCCGCGCGCCTCGAGCGCAGCGGCAAGCGTCGGGCGGGAAGGCGTCGCGACTGCGCTCATCGGCTCCTCCAGGTGTCCTCAGGCGAGCAGCAGATAGAGCACGACGATCCAGAACGCGATGCACGCGGGTGCTGCGAGCGCCCACGTGAGATTGGTCAGAGCCGCGTCCTTCATGGGTTTCCTTCGGGGGTCGTCGTCGACCTCGGGCGCCTCGTCCGCCGCGGCAGGCCGCCGCGGCTGCATTTCAGTCGATCGATCGCTTGGGCGCAAGATCCTCTTGGCGGGTTCGCTGGCTTGAGACCGCTGCCGGGCGGCAATACGATGCGGGCCTGGACGTCGGTTCGCCACTCACCAAGGGAGGCTCGCGATGAGCGCTTCGAGCAACGTGGGACTCGTTCAACAGGCGTACGCCGCTTTCGGCGCGGGGGACCTGCCGCGGCTGCTGGGATTCATGACGCCGGACATCGTCTGGGACTTCCCGCGCTCGAGCGTCATTCCGTGGGCCGGCACGTTCAAGGGTCCGGATCAGGTCGCGCGCTTCTTCGCGGCGTTGGTCGAGCACAGCGAAGCGCTGGCGTTCGAGCCGCGGCACTTCATCGCCTCGGAGGACCGCGTCGTCGTGCTCGGCAGCGATCGCTTTCGGGTCAAGGCGACGGGCAAGACGTTCGAGTGCGAATGGGCGCATGCCTTCACGCTGCGCGACGGCAAGATCGCCGCGTTTCGCGAGTACACCGATACCGCGGCCGTCGCAGCGGCGTTCGGCCACGACTGAGCCGCTGCGTTGCGGATCACGGCAGCG
>JASLGD010000467.1 GCA_030150305.1 Caldimonas sp.
CTCGGCGGTCGGCATCGTCCTCATCGTGGTCGGCTTCGGCATCGCGCGGCGCGCGCCCGTCGTCCTCTACACGCCGCCGACGATGCTGCGGCATCTGGCGCTGCTCGTGATGGTGCCGGTCTTCCCGCTGTTCTTCGCTGCCTACCTGCCGGGCCGGATCAAGACCGCCGCGAAGCACCCGATGCTGCTCGCCGTCAAGCTCTGGGCGACCGCGCACCTGCTCGCCAACGGGACGCTTGCTGACGTGCTGCTGTTCGGCGGCTTTCTCGTCTGGGCGGTCGCCGATCGCATCTCGGTCAAGCGCCGCACGGCGGAGGAGCAGCATGCGGTCCCCGGCGCGCCGCCGCGGCCGGCGAACGATGCGATCGCGATCGTCGGCGGGCTCGTCGTGTACGCGCTCCTGCTCCTCGGCGGCCATCGCTGGCTCACCGGCGTCTCGCCGCTCGGCTGACGGTCGCGCCATGTCGCCCGCGCCGCTCGTCGTCCGCTGCGACGTGCCGCCGCATCGGCTGAGCGGCACGGTCGTCGCCGCGCTCCTCAACCACCGTGACTCGCTCGCCGCGCTCGGCGACGCCGTTCGCGAACCGCCGTACCGCGGCGCGCCGAAGGCAGTCGTCCTCGCGATCAAGCCGCGCCACGCGCTCGTCGCTGCCGGCGGCGCGCTGCTCGTCGACGACGACACCAGCGAGCTCGAGGTCGGCGGATCGCTCGGCATCGTCGTCGCGCGCACCGCGTGCGCGGTCCGCGAGGCCGACGCGCTCGCGCACGTCGCCGGCTATCTCGTCGTCTGCGATGCGACGGTGCCGCGCGCGTCGCACTACCGGCCGCAGATTCGCGCGACGGCGCGCGATGCGTCGTGCGCGCTCGGCGCCGCGGTCGCGCCGCGCGACGCGGTCGGCGATGCCGGTGCGCTCGCGCTGCGCACGTTCGTCGACGGCGAGCTCGTGGCGACGACGACGACCGCGGAGCTCGTCCGTGGCGTCGCCCGCCTCGTCGCCGAGATCAGCGAGTTCATGACGCTCGCGCCCGGCGACATCGTCCTCGCCGGCGGCGCTCCCGATGCGCCGCGCGTGCGCGCCGGTGCCCGCGTCGCGGTCGAGATCGATCGCGTCGGCAGGCTCGAGACGCGCGTCGCTGTCGCCGAGCGGGTCGCGGCATGAAGCGCGCGCGGGTCGCGTACGCCGGTGCGCTCCATGACGCGAAGCCGGCGGCAGACGGCGCCGTCCGCCTCGCCGACGGCCGCGTCGTCGCCGAGGACGCGGTCGTCTGGCTGCCGCCGTTCGAGGTCGGCACGGTGATCGCGCTCGGCCTCAACTACGCCGACCACGCCAAGGAGCTCGCGTTCGCCAAGCAGGACGAGCCGCTCGTCTTTCTCAAGGGACCGGCGTCGCTGCTCGGCCACCGCGGGCAGACGCGGCGGCCGGCGGACGCGACCTTCATGCACTACGAATGCGAGCTCGCGGTCGTCATCGGCAAGCCCGCGCGCCGCGTGCCGCGGGCGCGCGCGCTCGAGCACGTCGCCGGCTACACGATCGCCAACGACTACGCGGTGCGCGACTACCTCGAGAACTGGTATCGCCCGAACCTGCGCGTCAAGAGCCGCGACGGCGCGACCGTGATCGGGCCCTGGCTCGTCGACGCGAGCGACGTCGAGTGGCCGCCGGCGCGCGCGCTGCGCACGCTCGTCAACGGCAAGCAGACGCAGAGCGGCGACACGCGCGACCTCGTCTTCGACATCGCGTTCCTGATCGAATACCTGAGCGCATTCATGACGCTCGATGCCGGCGACGTCATCCTCACCGGAACTCCGGAGGGCGTCGTCAACGTCGACGTCGGCGACGAGGTGGTGTGCGAGATCGAGGGCCTCGGCCGGCTCGCGAACCGGATCGTCGGCGACGAGGCGTTCGGGCGATCGCGCGCCGGGCACGCCGATCGAGCCGAGCGAGGGCCGTGGACATGAGAGTCGAGCATCTGATCGCCGGCAAGCCGGTCGGCGGCAGCAGCTACTTCGAGACGCTGGACCCGGCGACGCAGGACGTCCTCGCCGAGGTCGCGCGCGGTGGCGCCGGCGAGGTCGATGCCGCCGTCGCCGCGGCGAAGGCGGCGTTCCCCGCCTGGGCGCGGACGCCGGCGAGCGAACGCGCGCGCGTCATGCGCGCGCTCGGCGAGCTGATCGCCAGGCATGTTCCCGAGCTCTCGGCGACCGAGACGCACGACACCGGGCAGCCGATCGCGCAGACGAGAAAGCAGCTGGTTCCCCGCGCCGCCGACAACTTCCACTACTTCGCTGAAGTCTGCACGCGCGTCGACGGCCACACCTACCCGACGCCGACGCACCTCAACTACACGCTGTTCCAGCCGGTCGGCGTCTGCGCGCTGGTCTCGCCGTGGAACGTGCCGTTCATGACGGCGACGTGGAAGGTCGCGCCGTGCCTCGCGCTCGGCAACACCGCGGTGCTGAAGATGAGCGAGCTGTCGCCGCTCACCGCCGCGCGCCTCGGCGAGCTCGCGCTCGAGGCCGGCGTTCCGCCCGGCGTCCTCAACGTCGTCCACGGCTTCGGCGCCGAGGCCGGCGAAGCGCTCGTCGCGCATCCCGACGTGCGGGCGATCTCGTTCACCGGCTCGACGCGCACCGGCAACCGGATCGTCCGCACCGCGGGGCTGAAGAAGTTCTCGATGGAGCTCGGCGGCAAGAGCCCGTTCGTCGTCTTCGCCGACGCCGACCTCGAGCGCGCGCTCGACGCCGCGGTGTTCATGATCTTCTCGAACAACGGCGAGCGCTGCACCGCGGGATCGCGCATCCTGGTCGAGAAGAAGATCCTGCCCGAGTTCGCGGCGCGCTTCGCCGAGCGCGCGCGGCGCATTTCGGTGGGCGACCCGATGGACGAGCAGACGATCGTCGGCCCGATGATCAGCCGCGATCATCTCGAGAAGGTGCGCGGCTACATCGCGCTCGGCAGCAAGGAGGGCGCGACGCTCGTCTGCGGCGGCCTCGACCGGCCCGAGCTGCCGGCGGCGCAGCGCAACGGCAACTACGTGCTGCCGACGGTCTTCGTCGACGTCGACAACCGGATGCGGATCGCGCAGGAGGAGATCTTCGGCCCCGTCGCGTGCCTGATCGGCTTCGCCGACGAGGCCGACGCGATCGCGCAGGCCAACGACGTCGACTACGGCCTGTCGAGCTACGTCTGGACGAAGGACATCGGCAAGGCGCACCGCGTCGCCGCCGCCGTCGAGGCGGGAATGTGCTTCGTCAACAGCCAGAACGTGCGCGACCTGCGGCAGCCGTTCGGCGGCACCAAGGCTTCGGGCACGGGCCGCGAGGGCGGCACCTGGAGCTTCGAGGTGTTCTGCGAGCCGAAGAACGTGTGCGTGAGCGTCACCGACCACCCCATCCCGCGCTGGGGCGCGACGTGAACGTCGCGCCCCAGCCTGGGACGGGACGGGATGGAGCCCCTCCCGACCCTCCCCCGAGGGGAGGGCTCGAATCATGAGCCTGTACGCGACGCAGAAGCTGCTCTACCACCTGAACCGCGACCCGGCGGTGCAGCAGCGCTACCGCGACGACTTGCCGGCGCTGCTCGCGGGCTACGAGCTCGACGACGAGGAGCGCGCCGCCGTCCTCGCGGGCGACGTCGGCAAGCTCTACGTGCTCGGCGTCAACGGCCAGCTGCTGATGCACTTCGCAGCGCTCGTCGGCATGCCGTGGGCCGCCTACATCGAGGCGATGCGCGACGGCGTGCGCCGCCACGGGCCGGTGCGCGCCGGCGTCTACGCGATGACGACGTCGACCGACGAGAAGGTCGCGGGCGTCTGAGATGAGCCTCGTCTTCGCCGCGATCTGCAGCCACGCGCCCGGCATCACCGGCCGCGCGCATCTCGCCGACGCGGCCGAGAAGGACGCGCTCCACGCCGAGCTCTACCGCCTCGGCGAGTCGCTCCGCTCGACGAGGCCCGACGCGATCGTCGTCGTCGCCGCCGAGCACTTCGCGAACTTCTTCATGGACAACATGCCCGCGTACGCGATCGGCATGGCCGACGGCTACGACGGCCCGATCGAGGATCCGGCCTGGCTCGGCATCGCGCGCACGCGCATCCCCGGCAATGCGGCGCTGTCGCGGCGCCTGATCGGCGAGGTGATGCACTCGGTCGACGTCGCGTTCGCCGAGGAGTGGAAGTTCGACCACGGGATCATGGTGCCGCTGCACTTCCTGACGCCGAAGTTCGACGTCGCCGTCGTCCCCGCGAACATCAACTGCCAGGGGCCGCCGCTGACGCCGCTCAAGCGCGCGTGGGCGTTCGGCGAGGCGCTGCGGCGCGCCGCCGACGCGGTGCCCGAGCGCATCGCGCTCGTCGGCACCGGCGGCATCTCGCACTGGCCGGCAACGCCGGACTCGGGAAAGATCAACGAGGCGTGGGACCGCGAGTTCCTGGCGCGCTGGACGCGCAACGACCGCGCCGCGCTGCTCGACTATGGCGACGCGCAGACCTACCGCGACGCCGGCCAGGGCGGCTTCGAGATCCGCACCTTCATCGCCGTCGCCGCCGCCGCGCGCGGCCGCGGCGAGCTGCGCCACTACGCGCCGATCCCGATCTTCTCGGTCGGCTGCACGGTGGCGACCATGTCGATCGAGTGAGGAAGCCATGCCGCACGTCGTCGTCCAGTACACCGCCAACCTCGAGCCCGAAGCGAACGTCGGCGCGCTCTGCAAGGCACTCGCTGCAGCGCTCGTCGCGCAGCGCGACGCCGCCGGTGCGCGCGTCTTTCCGGTCGGCGGCACGCGCGTGCTCGCGTATCCCGCGGCGCAGTTCGCGGTCGCCGACGGCGCCCCCGACCGCGCGTTCGTCTATGTCCACGTGCGGATCGCGCGCGGTCGCGAGCGCGCGCTCGTCGACGCCGCGGGCGAGGCGTTGATGGCCGCCGTGCGCGCGCACTTCGCGCGCCTGCTCGAAACGCGCGCGCTCGGCATCACGCTGCAGATCGACGAGGGCGCGCCGGTCTTCGACGCCAAGCACGGCACGCTGCATCCGCTCTTTGCCGGACGCTAGCGATGCTCGACGAAGCGACGATCGCCGCGCTCGCCGCCGAGCTGCACGACGCCGCGCGGCGGCGCGTCCAGCTCCGCCACTTCTCGCTGCGCCATCCGACCATGACGATCGACGACGGCTACGCGGTCCAGCGCGCCTGGCTGCAGACGCGTCTCGCCGAAGGACGCGTCGTCCGCGGCCGCAAGATCGGCCTGACGTCGCGCGCGATGCAGCAGGCGTCGCAGATCGACGAGCCCGACTTCGCGCCGCTCCTCGACGACATGTTCTTCGCCGCCGGCGCGGTGCCGTTCGACCGCTTCATCGCGCCGCGCGTCGAGGTCGAGCTCGCGTTCGTCCTCGCGCGCCCGCTGCGCGGCCCGGGCGTTACGCTCGCCGACGTCCTCGCCGCGACCGAGGTCGTGACGCCCGCGGTCGAGATCATCGACGCGCGGATCGAGCAGTTCGACCGCGAGACGAAGGCGCCGCGCCGGGTCTTCGACACGATTGCCGACTTCGCGGCCAACGCCGGCGTCGTGCGCGGCGACGTCTCGGTGCGCGCCGACGCTCTCGACCTGCGCTGGGTCGGCGCGATCCTCGCGAAGAACGGCGTCGTCGAGGAAACCGGCCTCGCCGCCGGCGTGCTCGACCACCCCGCGAACGGCGTCGCCTGGCTCGCGAACAAGATCGCCGCGTACGGCGAGCAGCTGAACGCCGGCGACTTCGTCCTCGCCGGCTCGTTCACGCGGCCGATCGCGGCGACGCGCGGCGACGTCTTCCACGTCGACTACGGCGCGCTCGGCGCGATCGACTTCCACTTCGTCTGAGGCGCTTCCATGCAGCTTCCCGTCAACGCGTTCAAGGCCGCGCTCGCGCGGCGCGAGCCGCAGATCGGCCTCTGGCTCGCGCTCGCCGACCCGTATGCGGCCGAGGTCGTCGCGACGGCCGGATTCGACTGGCTGCTCGTCGACGGCGAGCACGTGCCGAACAACGTCCAGACGGTGCTCGCGCAGCTGCAGGCGCTCGCGCCGTATCCGACGAGCCCGATCGTGCGGCCGGTCGAGCACGACACCGCGCTCATCAAGCAGTACCTCGACATCGGCGCACTGACGCTGCTCGTGCCGATGGTGCACAGCGCGGCACAGGCCGCCGAGGTCGTCGCCGCGACGCGCTACGCGCCGCGCGGCACCCGCGGCCTCGGCAGCGCGATCACGCGCGCATCGCGTTGGAACACCGTCGAGGGCTACGTCGAGCACGCGGAGCGCGAGCTCTGCGTGCTGGTGCAGGTCGAGTCGGCGCAAGGCATCGCCGACGTCGCCGCGATCGCGAGGACCGAAGGCGTCGACGGCGTCTTCTTCGGTCCCGCGGATCTGTCGGCGTCGCTCGGCCACCTCGGCAACGCCAGCCACCCGGACGTGCTGCGTGCGATCGACGACGGCATCGCCGCCGTGCTCGCTGCGGGCAAGGCCCCTGGCATCCTCGCGACCAACCCGGAGCGCGCGCGCGGCTACCTCGCCGCGGGGGCGCTCTTCGTCGCGGTCGGCTTCGACACGACGCTACTCGCTCGCGGCGCGCGGTCGCTCGCGGCCGAGTTCGGCCGCTCGCCGCCG